>CAZXJK010000346.1:0-2592 GCA_964640895.1 uncultured Methylomonas sp. | reverse complement strand
TCGAATGTGCTTAGGAGGAAAAAATTAATAGTGTATGTCCATACTTTCGGTCTTCACTCTGGTTGATTAGTTAGTGTCATTAAGTTAAGCATTTATATTAATAAAAATTAGTTATTTATCCTGTAGGGGCAGATTAGCAAGCGAAGCGCAACTAACGTAACCCAGCCTACAGGATAAGTTATTATTTACAATAATATTACCTCTTAACTTGATGGCGGTGCCAGTCCTAAGTAGGAAGTAGGATTAGACTAATTCATTTATTTAAGAACGGAATGAAAAACTTAAGTCATTGTATACGAATCAAAATGGTACATCATCATAACCATCGTCTTGCTGCTGTGGTGCATAGTTTTGTTGTTGTGCCGGTTGTTGCTGTGTAGGCGCAGGTGCTTGATACGTTTGTTGTTGTGGCGGTGGCGCATTTTGCTCATTACGTTTGCCAAGTAGGTCAATAATGTTGGCATTAAGTTCTAGACTAGTTTTGGTAGTGCCATCTTGTGCTTGATATTCGTTTTGAGATAACTCACCTGATACAAAGACCTGTTGCCCCTTTTTAAGGTAGTTTTGTAAGGAGCCTTCTGCGCGTTTGCCCCAAAGAGTCACTCTCACCCATAGTGTTTTTTGTCGATCACCAAAACCAATATTATTGGCGACTGTGAAACTTAGTACTGTTTGCCCATTAGGCGTACTTCTTACTTCAGCATCTCTGCCGATGGCACCTGTGAAACTAAAAACGTTACTCATGTATTGCTTCCTATTTTTGCAATGTGGATATTTTATGCAGCGAATTATACACAGGAATAGCTGAGATTGCTGGCAGTAAATTTCAAGATTTTTGAGGGGGATTATTAATAAATGTTATAGACTCGATAGTAATATATTACCTATTTGGTAATATACTTTATACTTCTATGACATGCTGAGCACCCAAGCTCGTGTATTCAGCTATCTATCAACTCTAAGCCTGATTAAGGTTTGTAAAAGAAATATGGATCTTACTCAACTAAAGAAAGTACTAGGGTTTATTGCTGAAGCAAAACTAGGTGCTCCGATTGCCATCATTATGATGTTGGCAATGATTATTATCCCGCTGCCTGCTTTTGTACTGGATTTATTTTTTACCTTCAATATCGCTTTTTCACTGATCATTTTATTAGTGGTTATCTATACCATTAAACCTCTGGAGTTTTCTGCTTTTCCTAGTGTTATTCTGGTGGCTACTTTGTTTAGGCTGGCTTTGAATGTTGCTTCTACGCGTATTGTATTATTGGAAGGGCACAATGGTGGTGATGCAGCGGGGAAAGTGATTGAGGCGTTTGGTGCTTTTGTGATTGGTGGTAACTTTGCTGTTGGTTTGGTGGTATTTGGCATTTTGATGGTGATTAACTTTGTGGTAGTGACCAAAGGTGCGGGAAGGATTGCTGAAGTCGGTGCCAGATTTACGTTAGATGCGATGCCTGGTAAGCAAATGGCAATTGATGCAGATTTGAATGCAGGTATTATTAACCAAGATGAAGCGAGAGATAGGCGCGCAGAAGTCGCGGCAGAGTCAGATTTTCATGGCTCTATGGACGGTGCGAGTAAGTTTGTGCGCGGAGATGCTATTGCCGGGATTATTATTCTGGTCGTTAATATTATTGGCGGCCTGGTTATCGGTGTCGGTCAGCATGGGATGAGTTTTGCTGATGCGGGGGAAGTCTATGTCATATTGACTATTGGTGATGGCTTAGTGGCGCAAATTCCGGCTTTGTTATTATCAACGGCTGCTGCGATGGTGGTGAGTCGGGTTAGAGGGAGTGATACCACTGTGGGCGAGCAAATTTCCACACAGTTATTTGCTAATCCTAAAGCTTTATATATTACGGCGGGTGTCATGTTAACCTTAGGTATTATCCCAGGCATGCCAAACTTGGTTTTTATTATGATTGCCTCATCTTTGGCAGGGATTGCCTATTGGATTACTAGGCAGGCACAACAAGCTGAGATTGTTCGTGAGCAAAGTGAGCTTGTACCCGCTCCACGTGCTGCACCAGAAATGAAAGAGCTGGGCTGGGATGATGTTATGCCCGTTGATATTATTGGCTTGGAGGTTGGCTATCGGTTGATTCCGTTAGTGGATAAGAATCAGGGTGGGCAATTGATGTCGCGTATTAAAGGGGTGCGTAGAAAATTATCCCAAGAGTTGGGCTTTCTGATTCCATCGGTACATATTCGTGATAATCTGGATTTAAATCCGTCTACGTATAGTATTTCTTTAATGGGCGTGACTGTCGGGGAGGCGGATATTATGCCTGATAAGGAAATGGCAATTAATCCCGGGCAAGTTTTTGGTACTTTAGAAGGTGTTGCCTGCCAAGACCCTGCTTTTGGGCTAGAGGCTGTTTGGATTGATGCAGCGCAAAAAGATTATGCGCAGACCCTTGGTTATACGGTTGTTGATGCAGGGACGGTCGTGGCAACCCATTTAAGTCATATTTTGCAGTCACATGCTTATGAAATGCTGGGTTATGAAGAGGCGCAGCAGTTATTAGATAATTTGAGTAAATCAGCACCAAAATTGGTTGAAGACTTGGTGCCTAAAATTTTACCGTT
>CAZXJK010000345.1:0-2604 GCA_964640895.1 uncultured Methylomonas sp. | reverse complement strand
GGGAATTATTGAAGTCCCCCTGTTATTCAAACTGTCCCGTCTTAAGTTGGTAGCCGAAAATGCCATGATGGAAAAATACAATTTTCCAGCTTACCATTGCCACCACGGCGAACATATTGAAGCATTAGACGGGTTAACTGGCATTATCATGGCTTGGCAAGCAAGCAATGACCTGCAAGCTTTAGCAACTTATGTTCGAGATAGTTGGCCTGCTTGGTATGTCAATCATATCTCTACCATGGATACCATTACTTCAGCCTTCATCAAGCAATGCGTAGATAATGAGTAAATTTACAACTACAACGCTAGCACTTATTTTATTTAACTTGCTATACTTAGGAACGTGCATGAAACAACCTCCCGATTTCTAACTTCGGGATGTTCTTCCATACTCGCTCTTTAGAACCAAGACTTTAATTCCAAAACCGTTGCTGCTCTTCACATTTTATTGATAAGCTATTAACCATGACCACCCCAAGCATTAAAAAGCGCAAGCAAAACACCATAGTCCTAGTTGATAAAAAAAATCCACAATTTTTTAAGTTTGATACAGCACTTATTTTCGATGAAAAACCAGTCAATAAAGCATTGGCTGTTGAGTTACTCATAGAGGGTAACAACTCTGCTATTAGTGCAGAGACCAGCCTATTATTTGCCAAACAAATACGTATCGTCTTCTCCAAAGCAACACCTTTAAAAAAAGGAGATAAGCTCAAGCTTAACTTAAGCAGCTTATATCAAGAATCCCCGGAACATTACTTGCTCAACATCCCTTGCATACTAAGTGTCGTTGAGAATTACCAACATGTTAACCATGCAGTACTTAGCTTTACCGATGCCATTGATTGCCAATTTAATGAGTGGTACCAGAACTGGCTGACTCAATTTCAAGAAGTACATAAAAGCGATGAAATTGATGAGCATTCATTCCAGTTTATTTATCAATACTATAAACGTCTTTATGCCGCTCACTTACCCTATCCAGTATTACTAAGTGATAAGCAACAAGTCCGGCATGCATTTATTTCTAAACCCTGTAGTAGTAATATTACCTTTATAAATGATGATGGCATCAATATTCAAGTACCACTGAATATATTCCAGCCTCATATTAAACACCAGAAAAATGAAACACGAATTCCTGTTTATGTTTGGTATGAAGATGAACAGGTTTTTCATTTTTCCAACCAGGATTATCCTAAGGTTTCCTCTAAACACATTGTTAGTTGGCTGAGAACTAAAAAGCATTGGCGTGTTTTACTGGTGCGCAATCGTCCTATTTTTCCTATTGATAAATTGCAATGTAATGAAATCAAACAATATGTCACGGCTGAAGCCGTCACTGATAATGAAGAATTTAGACAGTCTTTTACTGAATTAGATACCAGTACACATATTTTAGATATCTCATGTTTGTTTGCAAATGTTCAATTACCCATGCAAACAAAGCCTTTCAGCACTACTAAACAGGTACTTGCAGAACTTGCTGTTAATTATCAAATCTTATCGTTCCAAGTTAAACCTGCTGAACATCGGTATGAGCACCAAGCAGGCATAATTTTAACGACTGAAGTACAAGAAAAACAAACTAGCATAAAGGCTGAAATAGTTAATATTTCTTTTTTAGGTCTAGGTGTCAGTATCCCTTTAGCTGATTACCTTTTGAAAGAAAATGATTCCATTATGGTAGAATTTTCCGAATGGAATGCCAGTTTACCCAGTCGTTTTTTTAAAAAGACAGAACTGTTAGAAACGGTTGAATATACAATTATTTCTATCTATAAAATCCAAGATAATATTTTGCTAGGTCTTAAGCGCATCAAACGAGATACCGACCCTAAGCTCAATAGCTTTATTCGTAATAAACTGACTGAAATAGAACAATCAAAACCTGGCACCACTTATAATGATTTTGACCTATATCAATCACTATTTTCCAGTCTTTGGGTTAATAATAATATTGCAGGACTTGCCTTTTTCTTAGGTCGGGATGGTAATGGGATTCGCATTATTCAAGCAATTGCCAGTACCCAAGAAAATTCAAAAATACGCAGTGCTCATCAAAGCAAACAAGACTGGACATTTCTACAACAAATTGCCCTACCTCTGGATATGGCTATTAACAAGCTTAATCCCGAAAAAAACAACGCTAATAATTCATTGAATATCGGTATTTATTGCTACTTTGATAATACCAATAGTAGCCCTAAATGGGTCACCAAAACTGACTTAGATTTTAAAACTGTCGAGCAAAAATCGAGCTTTATTAGTACAGCCATACAACATCAAAATCACTTTTTTTATCATTGTTCTCTCGTCGCCATCACCTCAGGGAAAGATGACATTTTAAAAGGCGAGTCCAGTTCATTTGTTAGTTTGGCCGCCCACCGCTTAAAAGAAATTCATGACATTTGTCGTGCTTTGATTGCCATTGGTGAACTAAATGATGTCACTCGCTTAATCGAGTTTATGCACAAAGGGTAAGGAGCGAGAATTCAATAATACTTACCACTAAGGGAGATAGAAACAAATAATCATCCAATATTGCTAGTCTTTTTGTCCGTATTCTGCGTTGTAGCAACAGTTACGTAGCCAGCTATGCGC
>CAZXJK010000344.1:0-2645 GCA_964640895.1 uncultured Methylomonas sp. | reverse complement strand
TTACGTAGCCTGCTATGCGCCTATTGCTACAGCACTAATGACAAACAAAAATCCTACCCAAATATTGGATGCTTATTTATTTCCAAGTGCCTTACTTAATTTCTTTTCCCTTTAATTAAAGCTTCAGGATACCGCTCTAAATAATCTGCCAATAAACGCAAAGACTTGGCCGAACGGCGTAATTCAATAAGTGTACTATTTAGATTTTGCTGTAGCTGTGCATCTTTATTAAATACTTCACCAATATTATAGGCACTGCTTTGAAATTGCTGCAGCATTTTCCGACTGCTTGCCAGTGTTAAATGCGCATCTGCCAGTAATGGATCAACACCTTGATCAAGCTTGACCATCACACTACTTGAGTGTTTTAGGGTATTTTCTGCATGGGTCGCAATACTTTCCGAATGCCGGTTAAAGGTCTGCATAATACCTTTTATTTCCACTAATGCAGCGGCTAAATTGTGAATAGCCAGTTTGGTATCATCAGACCCAGTCAGTTGTTTAATGTTTTTAACGGTAATCAATAATTCCGTAAATAACTCTTGAAAAGGAATATTCTGAAACTCATGGATGGCATCGGTGATATTCTTTTGCACTTCCTGACTGTTTGAAGTAATAGCAGGCAGCTCAGCATAATCTTTATTTAAATGTGTCAGCCTAATTGGCGATTCGGGACGTAATAAAGACTCTATATATAACTTACCCGTCACCAAGCTGGTATATTGCAATTGCAAACGTAAACCATCATCAATTAATTGTTCCATTAGTTCCTGCTTACTACCTTGCTGCTTTTCCTGTAACAACTGCCAGCACTTCTCATGGTCGATTTCAATAAAAACGGGCGTTAATATACGTTTATTATCTGGGTGTAACTGTACTTGAATATCAGTTACTTTACCGATAGGTACGCCTTGCATTTTCACCAATGCCCCGACAGATAAGCCATTCACCGATTCATTAAAATAGACTACAAACTCAGATTTTTCAGTGAAAAACTGCCCACTACTTAAGACAGTAATACCAAATACAGCGATGGCAATAGCCCCTAGTACAAAAGCACCAATAACGGTCGGATTTGCTTGTTTACTCATTTAGCTCACTTTTTATCATTCATATTCGACCGACTGATTTCGGTAATTAACCCATTCCGTAAGTTGGATAAGCTTATCAAGCGTAGCGCAGATAACGTAAGGCACTTGGAAATAAATAAGCATCCAATATTTGGGCAGGATTTTTGTTTGTCATCAGTGCTGTAGCAATAGGCGCATAGCAGGCTACGTAACTGTTGCTACAGTACTGATGACGGACAAAAAAACTAGTAAAGATGGATGATGTGTGTTTCCAGGGGCCTAATCCGACATTTTAGGCCCCCCAATATGTCGGATTACGTTTTTTAATGCTGCGCAATAAAAAATCTCATCCAACCTACAATATAACATTTTGTTTAATGTCGCTTTACACTGAGGAACAATCCATCACAATCAACTCATCCCACGACTTAAAAACTGCTGCACAATCTGATTAGGGCAATCTTTTAACAAATCATTAGGCGCACCCTGCGCAATCAGAGTTTTGCTAGCTGAATCCAAAAAAATAGCATCCGTACCAATCGCAAATAAACTGGGTAAATCATGGGTGACCACCACAATAGTCGTGCCTAAACTAGCTTGGATACTGATAATCAAATCATCCAATAATTTAGCACTCAACGGGTCCAAGCCAGCAGAAGGCTCATCAAAGAATAAAATATCAGGATCTAATGATAATGCTCGCGCCAAACCAGCACGTTTTTTCATACCGCCACTGATTTCAGAGGGGTAATATTCCTCAAACCCCACCAAACCCACTAAGGCCAATTTTAAATATGCCAGCCCTTTTATTTCAGCGGCACTTAAATCAGTATACTCTTCTAATGGTAAGGCAATATTCTCAGCCAAGGTCAAAGAACTCCATAGGGCACCACTTTGATACATAACACCATTGGCACGCATAATTTTATTACGTTCTTTCGCAGAAATCTGCCATAAATTTTGCTGTTGGTAATAAATATCGCCAGCAGCAGGTTTTTTTAAACCCAATAAATGCCGCAACAACGTACTTTTCCCACAGCCATTGCCGCCCATGACAATAAAGATATCACCTTTATGAATTTTAAAATTAAGATCTTGCTGGATAATAAAATCATCATAAGCCATCGTTAAACCGCTGACCTCAATATGCACATCTGCCATTGGTTACACACCTATAATCTGATAAATAACCGTTAACATCGCATCTGCCACCACGATACTGACGATACCAGCCACCACTGCCGAAGTCGCTGCATCACCGACCGAAGATGAACTACGACCACATTGCATACCCTGCATACAGCCGGAAATTGCAACCAATACTCCAAAGACACCACTTTTAAAGAGACCCGCAAAAAAATCATGTAACGCCAATGCTGACTGAGTTTGTACCAAATATTCCATAAAGGAAATATCCAGCATGGTAACACCGACCAATAAGCCCCCGATAATACCGACAAAATCGGCATACAAACATAATAATGGCAACATCAGCACCAAGGCCAACAATCTAGGCAACACCAAAAAATCCATTGGCGAAATGCCTAACGTCTTTAAAGCATCAATTTCCTCATT
>CAZXJK010000343.1:0-2655 GCA_964640895.1 uncultured Methylomonas sp. | reverse complement strand
CATCACCAGTATTGGCTGTGTTTGTTGGCCTGACTATTTAAAAACACGCGCTACCGATTTAAAGACTTTTCTACAGCAGACTTTAGAGCTTGTGCCGGCAATCAACACACGTATGCAACATGCACAACTGGCAGGCGAAGCACAGGCTACTGGAAATTATTCTTATCAATCCAGCCTGATGTCAGGTGATGGTTTTTTATTGATTGGCGACGCTTATGCATTTGTTGACCCTGTTTTTTCTAGTGGCGTTTATCTCGCCATGCAAAGTGCAACGAGAGGGGCAGATTTAGTTGACCAGTTACTTGCAAATCCCCCTAACAGTCAATTGCTCATTAGTCAGTTTGAAAATTCGGTAGCAGCAGAAATCAAAGCTTTTTGCTGGTTTATTTATCGCTTTAATAGCCCTGCTTTACATACACTATTAATGTCTTCTGATGAAGCCGCACAACACCCTGTTAAACAAAAACTTAAATCAGCGGTTATTTCAGTGCTCGCAGGCGATGCCTATAATAACCCTCAGATCCGCTGGCCCTTACTGGCGTTTAAATTGCTTTATCTAGTTAACAAAATGGCTGAATTCAAAAAGAACTACCTATTTAACCGCTTTAGAAAACAGCAAAATAAAGCTTAGCGCAACAAATCAAAAACCCAGCCTAAATTATCTGCATTATTCGCTGGAATTAAAGGCACATGTTCCTTTAATTCAGGCTGCACACTACAAGCATGCCTAACAATCTCACCCGCTAGTTCTTTAATAAAATCAACATTTGTGGTAAGTTGCTGCTGCACCTCTGGGTCACTTTGCTCTTTAAGTAAATCTTTATTTAATTGCTGCAGAAACGTAATATTACTGTAATTAATATAAATATCGCTCATTACATCACTGGATAAATCGACTTCAGCCCAGTAGCGGAACAACCCTTGCATCTGTCGATTAATTTGATAAATTTGTTGCAAAGCCATTCCTGACGTTTGCATAAAGTCCAAATCACAAAATTTATCTCTAAAATATAATAAGGCAGCACCACTCCAATACAGCGTGTAATCCCAAATTATTTTTATACTCATCACCTTGGCATTCCCCATGATAGGGTACTGGTCTTCATAAACAGGGCTAAATGCCAAAAATAATGTCCGGAACAATTTTTCATACTGTATTATTCTGGCAGTAATGTCATTCCCTGCTTGCTGCTTAAGAATTAAATCACTAATAAATCCATTATTTAGCGCGATAAAATCACTACCTGGCGAATAAAACGGATCCAGAAAAACACCCGCATCCCCTGTGATAGCTCAGCCATCAGTTGAATACATTTTTTTGCAATTATGCGAATAATGCTTCAGGGTCAGAAAATCCTGCAACTGCTCTTGATGCTGCTCAATGATCTGCGCACATTGCGGTTCGTATTTTTTTAACCACGCTAGGGCACGTGAAAAGGTATTAATTTCCGCATAAGGGTGAATTTTGGCATCAGCAACGATACCGATACTCGTTGAGCCCGAAGCCAAAGGTATCAGCCAAACCCAATAACCCTTGCCCATTAAATGATTGGTGCTCAGTCTTCTTGGCACTATTGCTCGTGTTTGCCACTCAGGGTCATCATGCCAATCATCAATATCAATATTATGATCAATCCGGAACCAAGAAGCATTTACATTATGGTACGCAGGTCTTGCCAATTTTAATTTGCGTTTTAAGACACCCATGCGCCCTGTTGCATCAACTAACCAACTCGTCTGCACGGTGTGCTCCTGCTCATTCAATAGCAGGGTAATCTGGTGGTCATTTTTGCCTAATGCAATCTCTTTAATTTTACAGTTATCTTGAAAACCTATACCTAAACTTAGGCAATGTTCTGCCAATGCATTTTCAAAACGACCACGATCTATTTGATAGCTTTTAGCCATCGGATACTCATACGAGCCTAATTCAATACGTTTTCCAATCTCTGAATTATCCCCTTGGGTGTAGAAAAAACGCAGCCCAAATTTAGGTAATTCATTATCCAATTGTTGTTGCAGACCTAAGATATTTTCAAAGTAATGGCTAGCTATTTCTACTGAAGATTCCCCCACTTTATGCGCAGCTTCAGGGGCCGGGTGCGGTGCTTTTTCTGCAACAAGGATGCGCAGATTTGTCGCCTTAAGTTTAAGCTGTATTGCTAGGGACAAGCCGGACAGACCACCCCCCATAATAAGAACGTCATACGTTGAGTGCATTAAAAAGTTCTCGGTATTGTGAAATTAATTAAAGTTAGAAAATCGTGCTTGTTAACAAACACCAAAGTTATCCCATAGCTCACTTTGTTGACTCAAACCTAATATTTTTTGAGTCACCTGTACACCTGAATAAGTAACGCCATAAACACCACCTCCAGGTGTAGTCCAATGCCCTACGAAGAAAAGGCCATCAATCGGTGCTTTATTCCCTGCTCGATTTGCTCCCGCTTGCGCTGGGGTAACATCCCAACCATATGCCGCACCTTTATGATTTGAGGTGTAACGCAGCATCGTTGCCGGTGACCCTGCATCAACAAATAATAAATGTTCATTTAAGCCTGGCAATTTTTTATCCGCAAAATCAAGAATTTCTTGCGTAAAATCTGCCTTTACAGCTTGCCATTCATCATGCTGATCAAAATTCGCCAGTGTTGT
>CAZXJK010000342.1:0-2686 GCA_964640895.1 uncultured Methylomonas sp. | reverse complement strand
GGGACTAAAAATCATCACTTCGCTAAGCTCCGTTTCCCTGATTTTCAGCGATAGCCTATATTTTACGAGGAAGCATGAGCGGTATATTGCTTGTTAACGAGTAACCCACAAATTCTTTTACATTTTTTAACGGGTATAGTGCCCAAACACCCAGAAAATCACAGGAAACAATATGTCCACAGGCTTTCTCGCGCATACTTTGCTGATATGCCAATTTGAGTTAAAAAGGCTTTTTGCCACCAAAAAAGGGCTGTTATATCTGACCACCTTTGTGTTGGTTTGGTACTTTATTTTATTCTACCCTATTCGGTTCTCCTCAGAGCTATTGGGTCAGGAAAAAAATGTAGTGCCAGGTGGCAGTCTTCTAGACTTTATTGGCTATGGCTCACTCTTAAAATGGCAAGTTCCCGAATTGGGTGTGTATTGGCAATTTTCCTTGATTCTCTTCCCACTACTGATGGTGATGAGTTCGGCGGATCAGACTTGTTCAGATAGAGAGCGGGGTACGCTACGTTTTTTAAGTTTGCGCGTGAGCAGGGATAGCTTATTTTTTGGCCGTTTTGCAGGGGTGATGTTGATACATACTTTACTCATCACACTCTCTTTACTCAGTACGATATTTTTTGCTCTGTATCGAGACGCGAATTTGTTCGCGGTGGTTTTTGATGAAGCCGCAGCTATTATGCTGAACTTAATCATGGTGCTCTTACCTTTTGGCGCGTTGATGGCCGCATTATCTGCAACAGTAAAGTCAGCTCGACAAGCAACAGTCTGGGCGGTATTAATATGGAGCTTTATGGCAGGCTTGGTCAGTTTACTCGCATCTTATCTGCCTATTTTAGAGGTGTTGAAAATGCTCATTCCTGGTTATCAAGTCGCCGCCTTATCGCAATTAGCAGCTTGGCAAGCATTGCAATTAGCCTATATTCCATTACTACAAGCCATTGTCCTCTTAGGCGTGGGTAGCTGGATTATGCGGAGGCGATTACTATGAGTACGCCCATTATACAATGCCAGCAACTCAGCTATGCTTATGCTGGAAAAATGGCACTCGACAACGTCAGTTTTGAGGTCTTAGCTGGTGAGCCTATTGGTTTGGTAGGTCCTAATGGTGCAGGTAAAACTACCTTACTTAGTATTCTGTGTGGGTTTCTGCCAGTCGCTGCAGGCACCGTTATGCTATTTGGTCATAAGCCTGGCAGCACAGAGCTAAGCGGCAAAGTCGCCGCGTTACCGCAAGATGCCAGACTAGATCCCGCTTTTACGATTGGCGAACAGCTTAAATTTTATGCGCGCTTACAAGGACTCAGTGCGCAACAAGCAAATAACGAGGCCATACGAGTGCTAGAGGCTGTTAGCTTGCAGGATTCAATGAAAGAAAAGCCAGATACGCTCAGTCACGGCATGGCCAAGCGCGTAGCAATTGCCCAAGCACTCATTGGCAAGCCAAAATTAATACTATTGGATGAGCCGACCGCTGGCTTAGATCCTGTTAATACTCGCAATATCCGCTCGATTATTGCTGAACTAGCACCGACCACTACCTTTATTATCAGTTCACACGACCTGACTGAATTGGGTCGCCTCTGTCAAAATATTTTATTATTGGATCAGGGCGTAATGAGTACCTTGCAGTTAAATGCAACAGAAGCGGGTACTACTACCCAGTTTTTTACGGTGCAAATGGAGCCTTGTCATGCAATGGAGGTTATTACCAAATTAAGCCCATTAAAAGGCGTTGTCCAAGTGACTAGCCCGCAAAAAAATGAATTTATTGTTGAATATAATGCGGCAATAGAACCCAAAATAGATCTGCAAATTATTATGTGTTTAATGGAAAACAATTGGCAATATCGGCAGATTAGCCGAGGGAAGACTTTGGAGGAGAAATTGTTTTTTTAGGGAAAGGGTATTCGTGGCTGACTCTTAATCTGACAAATAAAAATTTGTTATCTTGTTTGACAAAAAATTATTTGTTATATATTATAACAAGATAAATTTTGTCAAAGAGGTTGTGATGAGCATTATTGTAGGTCAAGCGGTCAGAAAAAGTGATTTTTGGGATAGAACGGATGAATTAGAAGACATCTGGGATGCCATAGAAAGCGGTAGCCATATCCTTATTTCGGCACCCAGACGAGTGGGTAAAACATCGATTATGTATAAGCTGTTAGATGAGCCAAAAACCAATTACATTCCTGTCTATATTGATACCGAATCAGCGGATAGTCAAAATGAGTTCTGGCAGAAACTCTTTCATGCATTGAGAGAAGAAGATTTTGTAAACGGACTTCAAAACTCGGCAAAATTATGGTGGTCCAAATTAATAACTATCAAAATAACAAAAATCTCTGCAACAGGTGTTGAGTTTGGTGATGGTGAGTTGTTGGACTATAAGGAGGCCTTTAAAAGGCTGATAAAAGATTTGGACAGTGATAAAAAATTAATCATTATGATTGATGAATTCGCCCAGACCATTGAAAATATAATCAAATATGAAGACACTAAAAGCGCTATCAGCCTGTTAAAATCACATAGAGAACTAAGACAAGATATTAAATTTTCTCAAAAAGTCACGTTTATCTATGCTGGCTCAATTGGTCTGGAGAGTGTGGTGGCAAAAATGGATGCCATCAAACATATCAATGATTTAAACAGTATAAAAATCTCACCCTTGTCTCTATCA
>CAZXJK010000341.1:0-2694 GCA_964640895.1 uncultured Methylomonas sp. | reverse complement strand
TGACGGACAAAAAAACCAGTAAAGATGGATGATTATTTATTTCCAGGTGCCTTATCTGCTGATAAGTACTTTTGCCGTCTAAAATTAGCGATACTGAATTTATAAGTAATGGCTTATTTATTGCCTGCACTCACCAATAAATAGCCACGATTTTCTACGGTATCAAAAGTACGCATGGCATTAAATAATAGCTTTGCTTTCACCCAAACCCAATCAGCTTTATTAGGTGTGACATCCATAATTAAAAATGAATCTGATGTTTGATGATAAGCACCAATGGGGGAAATATGACCACCACCCGCTTGTTGTAATACTCCGCGTTTATAATTTACAATGACATAATCGCCTGGGTGTTGTAAATTTTCTAACAAATCTTGTTTAATTTTTGTATTAGCAAGATTTTGAGTCACGATCCCAACTTTGACAGTGAGATCATGCTTAAGGAATAGTGCTGCTAATTGCCGTACTTGAAAGCCTCGATCCCTGCGTGGTTTGCCTTGTGGACTAAGTTGTATTCCCCCGTGTTCATCTAGTAAAATCTCTCCCAATACTAAAGCCCTGGATTTGGGGCTGTTAATAAAAATGTTATTTTGCGTATAGCGTTCAAAAAATGGCAACCTGGTTTTACTAGAAAAAAATTGTAAATCAGCGGCACTTAATAGCGAAGTGTCTTGTGGGATTTTAATAGTACTATGTCGTATTCTTAATGAGTTCAGCACGATAGCAGCAGAGGCGGGTCCGCAAAATAGTTTGTTGTGCTGACTTTCAAAATGATTAGCCAAAGTAAAGAAATCAATTTTATAGTTTGACTCAGCTAAGCGTTGGATACCTTCAGAACTACGCCAGCTAATGATCGCCTGTTCTTGAATTTTGATTGGCTGTTTTTGTGTTGTACAGGCACTGAGTAAACAAATTATTAGGCTGTAAAATAGAGTCTGAGGTAGTGTCATATTTTTTGTCTTGTTACTATGGTCTGGGCTTGAAGAGGGTACGCACACTAGTCCACTTGAGTGTTGCTTAGGCAGCTGGATCTTGTGGCTTGGTTAAGGGTACACCAGCGGCAATTTCTGCGTGATATTTTTGCCGAAATCCGCCTAAAACTCTGAGACGTTCGTACTCAGGAATGCCAATGTCAGTTAAAGCCATACGGGCTAATTCTATACTGACTTCTACATATTCAGATACAGCGCCAGAAGCGCCTAAACCACGCAATTTTCGACACTGGGTCAAGCTATGCCCACGTACGTATATATTAATATTAGGGTGAGTCATGCGTAAGGTGGCAACTAGTTGTTCAGCAGCTTCAGGATCATTTAAAGTGACAATGATAACTTTGGTGTCGGCTGCACCAATAGATTTTAATACGCCTGCATGCCGCACATCACCATAAAAAACAGGGTAACCATTAGTGCGCTCCGTTTCCACAATGCTGGCATCAGCATCGATAGCGACAAAATTATGCCCAGAAATGGATAGGATTTCCCCGATCCTATGGCCCACTCGACCAAAGCCTGCCAGCACTATTGGGGCGGCCTTAATAGGGCGCAGAGTAGGCTTGGTTTTTTTGGTATTTTTTGATTTATTCAGACGGTGTGCAAAATGCGCCAATACTGGTGTAAACAGCATGCTCAGCAACACCAGTAATAACAATTGTTGAAATAGCATATCGCTTAACAGTTTAGATTGGTTCGCTAAAGAAAATAATACTAAGGCAAACTCACCACTTTGAGCCAAGAGCAGCGCAACGGCTAAACTTTTTTTGGCGTTTAGGCCAAAGAAGTAGGCGAGTGGAAATAATACCAGTGCATTAATAATAAGTAGCGCAAAGAGTAGTTCTATAGAGATTAAAGGCCGTTCTATTAATAAGTTGAGGTTAAATGCCATGCCCATGGACATAAAGAATAGGCCGAGCAATAGTCCACGGAAAGGCTGTATTTCGGCCATTACTTGATGCTTATAGGATGAATCCGAGATCAGTAGACCCGCTAAAAATGCGCCCATCGCCATAGAAAGGCCAATATGTTCCAAGAGCACGGCTGCCCCTAAAACAATTAATAGAGCTGATGCAGTAAACACTTCAGGGTTTCCAGAGAGTGCGACTCGATGTAGGATCGGGTGCAGTATATAGCGTCCTGTTACGATAACGATACTTAAAATGGCTAACGATTGCACGAGTGCCAAGCCAATATCAGCACCGATACTGAGCTCCGACATGGCTAGCAATGGTAGTAATGCCAATAAGGGGACAACCGCTAAATCTTGTAGTAATAGCACAGAAAAAGAAGTGCGCCCAAAAGTAGACGCTAATGATTTCTGTTCGGTCAGTATTTGTAGTACAAAGGCCGTAGATGAGAGTGCGAGGGCAGGGCCAATTAAAATGGCAGCACGTAATGAGGTATGGAAAAAAAAGTAAGCCACAGCACTCAGCAACGTCCCCGTTATGATGACTTGTAATGCGCCTAAGCCAAACACTAAACGGCGCATACGCCAAAGACGTGCAGGTTTGAGCTCTATGCCAATCACAAACAGTAGTAACACTACCCCCATTTCGGCAAGGTGCGCAATGCCAGTGACATTATTAATGAGTTTTAAGCCATAGGGACCAACGAGTATGCCCGCCACCAGAAAACCAGGTACAGCCTAGGCTGTCGAAAAGCACCTTTTAGTCTGCCTAAATATTTCCCGTATTTTGGC
>CAZXJK010000340.1:0-2707 GCA_964640895.1 uncultured Methylomonas sp. | reverse complement strand
AAGGCGAAAAGCAGAACCTGGATAAAGCCGTTGTGTTGGTTGAAAAAGGTAATGGTAAAAAAATTATTCCACCTTGTTTTACCTGTCACGGTAGTGACGGCATGGGAGAGAGGCAGGATATACCTGCTTTAGCAGGCCAACAACCTGAATATTTTGCCAATACTTTTAAAGAGTATAAATCAGGTGCTCGTCACAATGATGTTTATAGTCGGATGCGTTTAATTTCAGAGCAATTGAGTGATGAAGAAATTGAACAATTGGCGCAATATTATTATCAATTAGAACGGTAGCAATATGAAAAAAATAATAACACCTTTACTGCTGAGTAGCTTATTGATAACGCCTGAATTTGCTAAGTATGTGCCGTATGCGGAGCATACTTTGACGCGTTAGAGGCTGTGAAAGTATTCTGAAATTAGGTAAAAAACCACCTTTCAACAACAACAAATAATCAATAACTTACCGATTATTTTTTGCCATTTTTGGTAGTTTTCTTGAATACTTTCACAGTCTCGTTAGCCCCATTGTCAATAACGATGTGAGCAATGATAAGGAACGTGCATGCCTCCCGATTTCTAACGAGTCTTTTTGCATCAGCTGGGATGATCTCATTTGTTGCGTAGAATAACTATGCGCCTCATGAGTTCATCCTATCTGATACAAAAAATCCTGCGTTATCACTTCGGGATGTTATTCCATACACGTTTGTATAGATCAATTATAAGCCAGTTAAAGAACCTAGCAATGCTTTAGATACTTGGTTACCTGCTTCTTTTTTCACATAATCAGTAATGATAGGTGTGAATTGTCCTACCATGTCTGACGATAAGCCTAGGCTTTGGAAGCTTTCTGCTAAGGCCGCAGCTTGGCCTAAGGTATCACTTTCATCACCGATGATAGACGAAGTGCCTGAAGCCACTTGTGACCAGCCGCTTTTCTTCGGTGCTGCGCCCATCAAGTTACTTACCTCAGGAACGGCTGATGTCAAACTATTGAAGTCATCTGCTTGCATACCTGCTTTTGCCACTTGAAATAAAGAACCTGCGCCACCTGAAGCTTGTGCTGGAGTAACGCCTAGTTCTTGCACTAAGCGGTCAGTTAATGCCCCTGATACTGCATCACTTGTACTAGCCACTGCATTGGTAGCAGGTTCTTGTACGGCAGTAGACCCGCCAAAACAGCCCGACAACAATGCCGCAACAGCAACAGAATAAACTACTTTTTTCATGATAACTCTCTCCAAATGTAATAGAAATCCAATTTATACTCCGCACGAAGTATAGATTAAAACGGATAAATCATGCCTTAATACTAAGGAAATTGCTAGCCTTTTTATTCAATATCAGCAACAACATTAACTACTGCACTAATAAGTTGATCCAGCTCACTAATAGAGATAATAAAGGGGGGCATAAGGTAGATCAGTTTATTAAAGGGGCGCACCCAAACACCTGCTTCTACAAATTTAGGCTGTAGAGTTTTTATGTCAATTGCTTGGTGTAATTCAATAACGCCAATGGCACCTAGTGCACGTACTTCTTTAACGTGCGGGTATTGTTGGCAAGGACTTAGCCCCGCTAATAAAGTCTGTTCTATATTTTTTACCCTTGTTTGCCACGGTGAATCCAGTAATAGCTTTAAACTCGCCAACGCCGTTGCACAGGCCAGAGGGTTGGCCATAAAGGTGGGGCCGTGCATAAATAAGCCAGGGTCACCTTGCTTAATAACTTGAGCTATATCAGTTGTCGCTAAAGTGGCCGCTAAGGTCATATAGCCGCCCGTTAAGGCTTTACCTAGGCAGAGTATGTCCGGAGCTATGTTTGCATGCTCACAGGCGAATAGTTTGCCTGTGCGGCCAAATCCTGTCGCAATTTCATCTAAAATTAACAGCACATCAAATTGGGTACATAATTCGCGCACTTGTTTTAGGTAATCAGCGGCATAAAATCGCATGCCACCCGCACCTTGTACAATAGGTTCTAAAATAATGGCAGCAATGTTTTGGTGGTTTGCTTGTAACTGTTGCTTAAGCGGGGCAATATCAGCCTCTGCGCAAGCTTGTTGAAAGCCGCAATTTGGAGCATCAGCAAAGAGTTGTTGTGCTAACGTTGCGCTAAATAAGCTGTGCATGCCATTTTCAGGATCACTGACAGACATGGCACCAAAAGTGTCACCATGATAACCATGCCGAATACTGAGCATTTTTTGTTTTTGTGGTTGCTGTTTGGCATGCCAGTACTGGATTGCCATTTTCATGGCGACTTCCACAGCAACAGAGCCTGAATCAGCAAAGAAAACAGTTTGTAATGGCGCAGGCGTGATCTCGATTAATTGCGTTGCTAAGTCTATGGCGGGTTGGTGAGTTAAGCCACCAAACATGACGTGTGCCATATCTTGCAGTTGTCGCGTTATCGCTTGATTCAAGACAGGGTGATTATAGCCATGTATAGCGCTCCACCATGATGACATTCCATCTATAAGGGCGGTACCATCCATCAGGGTTATTATTGCACCTAAGGCTGATTTGACTGGATAAATGGGAGTATCGGCTTGTATTGCACTATAAGGGTGCCATACGTGCTGGTGGTCTTGTTCTAGTAGAGACTGTATTGCTTGCACGGATATTTATATAAGCTAGTTAGGTTAATTTGATAATAAGGGACTTGCAAGTAATGAATATACCCATATTGCGTAGGATTTTTGTTTC
>CAZXJK010000339.1:0-2714 GCA_964640895.1 uncultured Methylomonas sp. | reverse complement strand
AGTGCGAACTGAGTTAACTGATGAATATTGGCTAGCGTTTTACTATTAAAGACACCCTAGGCGTTATGCTCATTGGTGATACCAACGACAACAATATCACTGAGTGAAAATTCTTTTTTCATCTGCCGATTGTAAACCCGTGCTGGCTCATCATTAGCCAGCATATTTTCAGGGTCAGTATCGACTTTGATGGTATTGAGAAAAGAGAGCTCCTGTGGATAAAAATTAGGCAGAGCCGCCAGAGAAATAATAATGACAGTAATAAGTGTCATTAACCAGGTAATTAGCCTAGGATGATTAATTGAAAACAGAACAATAGGGTTAACTGTTTCAGCGTCTTGATTTTGGTGAGTCATAAAGGGCTCCAAAAAACCGGTTCGATAAAAAGAAGATGCAAAGAAAAATTGCGTGATAAATTAGTTATTACTTATTTTAGTAAATTCTAATATATAAAGCAAGTGATATTTATCATTGCAATTTTGTAATCTCTATGTCACTAAGTTTTTAGAGCAATAATAAAGTATGGTATAACCATCTAACAAAAAAACGAGGAAAATATCATGGCTAGAATAGTCATCTTAGGTGCAGGAATTGGCGGTGTGCCAATGGCTTTTGAAATGCAAGAAAATATCAGTAAAAAGCATACGATCACAGTAATTTCTGATTCACCTACCTTTCACTTTGTTCCCTCCAACCCCTGGGTGCCGCCAAAATGGCGCACACCCGAAGAACTAAAAATTGAACTTGCGCCTGTTTTTGAAAAAAAAGGCATTGAATTTATTCAAAAAGCAGCCAGCAAGGTGGATCCTGAAAATAATAAAGTTGAATTAGAAGAGGGTTCAGTCGTTGAATATGATTATTTGATTATTGCCACAGGCCCTAGGTTAGCTTTTGATGAAGTGGAAGGCCTGGGCCCTGATGGATTTACCTCTTCGGTCTGTCATGTAGACCATGCGGCTATCGCAGCACAAGATTGGGAAAAATTTATGCAGGATCCAGGCCCCATTGTAGTCGGGGCGGTACAAGGCGCATCCTGTTTTGGGCCAGCGTATGAATATTTAATGATTCTAGAGACGGAATTACGCAAACGTAAAGTTCGTGATCAGGTACCGATGACATTTGTCACTTCTGAGCCTTATGTGGGGCACTTAGGTTTAGGCGGTGTAGGTGATACCAAAAGTATGCTGGAAAGTGCATTACGTGAGAAAACCATTAACTGGATCACTAATGCTAAGGTCGATAAGGTCGAAGAGGGCATGATGTACGTGACAGAAGTAGATGAAGATGGACAGGATAAGAAAAAATACAAACTGCCCTTTAAGCATTCAATGATGTTGCCTGCTTTTACTGGCATTGATGCCGTTCGTCACACTAAAGCAGAAGGTCTAATTAACCCGCGCGGCTTTATTATTGTTGATGAGCATCAGCGCAATCCAACCTTTAAAAATATCTACTCTGTCGGTGTCTGTATTGCCTTGCCGCCAGTTGAAAAAACGCCTTTACCCGTCGGCACACCTAAAACAGGCTATATGATTGAGTCAATGGTGACCGCAACTGCACATAACATCAGAGATGAATTGGCGGGTAAAGAGCCTACTGATATACCGAGCTTAAATGCTTTATGTCTTGCTGATATGGGTGATACCGGGATTGCCTTTTTAGCTATTCCACAGATTCCGCCGCGCAATACCACATGGTCTAGTGAAGGACGGTGGGTACATTTAGCTAAAATAGGGTTTGAGAAATATTTTATGCGCAAGATTCGTAAAGGCATCAGTGAACCCTACTACGAAAAAATGATTTTAAAATTTATGGGTGTTGTACGCTTAAAATAGGATACCTGATACGGGAGTAATATTGCCTTGTGCGTCGCGTGCCAGTGTGGTGCTGTGCTGATTGGGGTTGGTGACTGAGGTGATCTGGCTGTATTGATTCCAGCTATAGCGGGTGTTAGAAGCTAATAGCTTTTAGCACTATCAATCATGCTTACTTTGCATGATTATTTAAATCACCATTTAAATTGGAGAACAATTATGAGCAAAAAATTAAATCACTATGCATTAGTGTTTTTTCTTTTAACTATTTCATGTCAAACGTTTGCTGCTAAAAAGTGGTCCTGTGACGCGTCTTGTAATGTACAGGCAATAGAGGGGAAAGCGCCCAGTACATTTCCAGATAGAGTCACAGGAAGCGCAACTGGAAAAACCGAATCTGAAGCATGTAAGGATGCAAAAAGAGTCGCTACACAAAGTGCTCCTGGGGGTACATATGCGCGGCACTGCAAATGTAACTGTAGTAAAAAATAGGAGAAAATAATGAATAATGTAACAATAAAATACTCTGAAGTTGTAAAAGTAGTCGAGTTAATGCCTATTAGCATGGAAAAGGGTGATGATCTAAAATTCAGAGTTGAAATACTAAAGGATTCTTCAACTGAGGAATGTTATGCGAATTTATGGCGAGTAGAAAACTATCGTATTAAACCTTCATTTCCACAAAAAGATGGAGTACCTAATTCTTCAAGTGCTGACGAAGAAATATTTGTTAAAGATGTTGGTACTCTTAGTGGTATTAAAACTACTGATGCAAATGAAGCATTACAGATTGCTTTAACGACTATACAAAATAAATTTACTTAGAGAAGGTGTGCGTTTAACCTGCTTCTAAATCGGGTAAGGGCTAGTTTCTCTCCAGCCCTCCCCACACCACCCTGC
>CAZXJK010000338.1:0-2732 GCA_964640895.1 uncultured Methylomonas sp. | reverse complement strand
TCAAGCTCTTATTCTAAAAACCCGTTCTCATATGAGAATGGGTTTTTTTTTGCCTGAAAGGTTGTGCAGATATTTTTGTATAATAGCTTCTTTAAATTCTCCTAAGCCATAATTTCATGACAGATAACGCTGATAAACCTGTAGTTCACACCCCAATGATGCAGCAATACTTGCGCATCAAAGCAGATTATCAAGAAACATTAGTGTTTTACCGCATGGGTGACTTTTATGAGCTATTTTTTGATGATGCTAAAAAGGGAGCAGAACTTTTAAGTATTACCCTAACGGCAAGAGGCAGCTCAGCTGGTAAGCCTATTCCAATGTGTGGTTTTCCTTATCATTCGGCAGAAGGGTATATTGCCAAGCTGATTAAAGTAGGTGAATCAGTTGCTATTTGTGAGCAACTTGGCGATCCCGCCACTTCAAAAGGCCCTGTTGAACGCCAAGTTGTGCGCGTGATTACGCCAGGAACAGTAACCGAAGAAGCACTTCTGGAAGAACGACAAGATAACTTGTTGGTGGCACTTTATTATGCGAAAAGCTATGGTATTGCGTGTTTGGATTTAACCAGTGGCCGGTTTTTTGTACAACAAGTAAATAGTATTGATCAATTGCTCAGTGAAATTGAACGTTTAAATCCTGCGGAACTGTTATTCAATGAAGAATGGAGTTTACCAGCAATATTAAAAGAACGTACTGGCTTAACGCGTAGGCCCCCGTGGCATTTTGAAGAAATAAGTGCGCGCAAACTGATTCTTAAACAGTTTAAAATTCATGACCTAAAAGGCTTTGGTTGTGAAAACTTAACAACTGCCGTTTCCGCAGCAGGGTGTTTATTGCAATATGTTAAAGATACCCAACAAAGTGCATTACCCCATATTCAAGGCATTCGTGTAGAAAGTAGTGATGACAGTATTTTATTAGATGCTTCCAGTAGGCGTAATTTAGAGTTGGATTACCATCCTTCGGGGCGTATTCAGTTTACCTTATTTGGTGTTTTAGATAAGACTATAACTTCCATGGGTAGCCGCTGTTTACGGCGTTGGCTCAACCGCCCATTGCGTGATCAAAGCATATTAAACAGTCGTTATGATTGTGTGGATACTTTATTAAAAAATAACCTGTATGAATCGGTAAGAGACTGTTTACGCTCAGTAGGAGATATAGAGCGTGTCAGTGCTAGAGTTGCATTGCAGTCAGCGCGGCCACGTGATTTATTAGTTTTACGCGATACTTTTGCTGTTTTACCGGCATTGCAACAATTGATTGCTAATACCGAGAGCAATGGCATCAGCACTTTAGCACAGAAAATTGCTGAGCAACCTGATTTACTGGCTTTATTACAGCGCGCTATTATTGATAACCCACCTGTTTTAATTCGTGATGGCGGTGTTATTGCGGCTGGCTATAATCAAGAATTAGATGAATTACGTGATTTAAGCCAAAATGCCAATCAATATTTAATTGATATGGAAACGCGTGAGAAGGCTAATACAGGAATTTCGACTTTAAAAATAAAATATAATCGCGTGCATGGCTATTATATTGAAATCCCGCGCTCGCAATCCGATGCGGTACCCGACACCTTTATTCGTAAACAAACCTTAAAAAATGCAGAGCGTTTTTTTACTGAGGAATTAAAGCAATTTGAAGATACAGTATTAAGTGCGCGCGAACAATCTTTAGCTTGTGAAAAAAGACTTTATGATGCGTTACTGGATACTTTTACTACGGTATTAGTGCCTATTCAAACTTGTGCTTTGGCACTCGCTGAACTAGATGTGCTGAGTACTTTTGCTGAGCGTAGCCAGAGTTTAAATTTAACTCGCCCAGTATTGCAGGCGCAACGCGGCATTCATATTCAAGGCGGACGGCATTTAGTCGTGGAGCAAGTTTCAGATATTCCTTTTGTGGCCAATGATTTAGATTTTTCCAATAAAAGACGCATGTTGGTGATTACTGGACCTAATATGGGGGGTAAATCAACGTATATGCGCCAAGCAGCACTCATTGTGTTAATTGCCCATATAGGATGTTTTGTGCCAGCGGTGAGTATGCAATGTGGGCCAATCGATAAAATTTTTACCCGTATCGGTGCTTCTGATGACTTAACCAGCGGTCGTTCTACTTTTATGGTGGAAATGTCGGAGACTGCCAATATTTTACATAATGCCACCGCGAATAGCTTAATCCTGATGGATGAAATAGGGCGGGGCACCAGTACTTTCGACGGCCTATCGCTTGCATGGGCTTGTGCTGATTTCTTGGCTAAAGAAATACGTGCGTTTACTTTATTTGCCACCCATTATTTTGAATTAACTAGTTTGCCTGATGAGCAAAGCAGTATCCATAATGTGCATTTAGATGCGATGGAGCATGGTGATAAAATTGTTTTTTTGCATGCTGTAAAAGAGGGGGCAGCCAGTCAAAGCTATGGTTTGCAAGTCGCTTCTTTAGCAGGTATACCCCAGCAAGTCATAGAGCAAGCTAAGTTAAAACTGACGCATCTTGAAGATAATGCTTATAAAGAGCAGCAGACTGAAGCAGGGAGTACCCAATTAGATTTGTTTGCCATGAATACAGAACATCCTGCGGTGGAGTTAATTGAGAATTTGGAGCCTGATGATTTAAGTCCACGGCAGGCTTTAGACTTTCTTTATACTTTAAAAAAGGTGGTATAAGGCGCTTGGAAATAAATAAGCATCCAATATTTGGGCAGGATTTTTGTTTGT
>CAZXJK010000337.1:0-2794 GCA_964640895.1 uncultured Methylomonas sp. | reverse complement strand
GACAAACAAAAATCCTGCCAAAATATTGGATGCTTATTTATTTCCAAGTGCCTTAAGTTGTTTTGTGCATACAGTCATATGAAGTCGTCAGTTTACAAAGTAAGTGTAAACATAGGCAACAGGGCTATTCGCCCTGTACCCCGACTTTCGGTCGCCAGCCTCTCTAACCCACCTGTTTTTAGCAGGTGGTTGTTTATTCAGCTTCCTGCTGCTTTGCCAATGCTTCCCAGCCTTGCAAACCTTCCGGCAGTCCTAATTGGGGGGCTAAATTTGCCAGGGCATCCAAGACCTGAGTAAGTTGCATCGGTTTGGCAAGTTGGTACGCACGTACCCATGCCCCGACTGCCTTATCCATTGCTTTATTCTGTGCATGTATATGTCCCATATTAAACAACGTCGCACCTTCGCCCGCCTTATCGCCGATTTCCTGTGTAATGGCGAGAGATTGCTGTAGGAAATCGAGAGCGGTCTCATAGTCGCCGCGAGCTTTGTAAATTTGCGAAATATTATTGAGGGTGGCACCTTTGCCCGCCTTATTGCCGATTTCTTGGGAAATACTGAGTGCTGTATTATAGTTTTCTTGTGCATTATCAAGGTTTCCAAGTGCTTTATGTAAGTGCCCTAAATCCGTTAATAATTTTGCTCGATACTGATTACGATCACTATGTTCAGCTAGTAATATGGAGAGTGTGTGTAGCCATTGTTGTTTATCCTGTTTGCGCATGCGCTGGGCAGGGTGTATTTCCATGCTGTTAAATTCCGTTTGGAAATCTGCCTTTAATGATGCTTTATCTGTCGTGGATGTTGGGAATTCATAGACATTACTATACCAGTCATAAAAATCGGGAGCATATTCAGCAAGTTGTTCTATTGCGTATGCAGGTAGCCAGATTACAAGCGGTCGCTGCATGGCTGCTAAGGAGGCGCGTCGCCAATTTAGCTGTTGTAGATAATGGCGCAGAGCTTTTTTTTCTGTGGGGAAAGCTGTGTTGAGGTTATAGAGAAAAATAATGCTTTCTTTTGGGGCGGCGTTTAATTGTGGTAGCAGCCAAGCATCCAGAGTTGTGTTATTTATTTCTACTGGGTTAGCGGTAATGGCTACTACTGGTCGATTTAATACTTGTATGAGCTGAGTGGTGATTAATTGTCTGGTTTCAGCTTGATTGACGAGGGCAAAAAATAAGGCAAAATTATTATCTGTACGAGAGAGGGCTTGTCTAATGCGGTTTATGGTTTGTTGCTGACTATCATCAGTCGTTTGCATGACGTAATGCCTCTGCAACCCAGTCAATTTGATCAATCACAGGGTGTAAATTAGCCCAGCGGTGCCCATTTTCATACTCCAGCACTAAGCGTAAATTGAGCAAGCGTGCAAAGCTTTCATCAGACTGGATACGCTGTGTTGTTTTTATTTGCTTAAAAATAGCAATATCTTCATTACGAATCAAACGATCATACTGTTTTCTTAAGGTATTGATTGCGTAGTCGACCTCTGTTGTGCTGATCATTGCTGCATCTGTTTCCGTCGACATGCGAATTAAGCGCATCAGGTCACGTACTACGCCGCCACTGGTTTTTGCTAGCGTATTGAGTAAGTCAAGATCTGCAAATACTTGCTCAACATCAACGCGCTGCGTAATTATTTCAATTAGTTTTGCAATACCATCCTCTTTAATATTGACCATGGGGAGAACTTTAATTTCATCAAAATCAGCACTTAGATTTTGATTGTATGCCAATGAAATAGGCACAGTATAGATGATGTGACACATGGGGGCGCGTAGCTGTTCCGCATGGCGAACAAATAACTCACTATGTGATGATTGACCTTCACCATTGAGTTCATAGTGCATTTTTTCCAAGCCATCGACTATGATAACTAAGTCTTTGTAATTATTATTTTGTACAGTTTGACGCGCGGCACCAATCAGAGTATTTAATTTGTCGATAAAAACACTGATTTCGCGTTTTAAATTTTGGCGTATCGTTTCGCGTCGACTACTTGCGGCTTTGATGTTGGCGGTTAACTTAGCAAACAGTTCAAAAAAGGGCAGCTTTACACCTGACTTTATGGCTGTGTCAATGCCGCCTTCTGCTGTAGTAAAAGTGCTGTCTTCAATAATACGCTCTGCAAACCAGGTAGAAATATTATCTAAAAGTTCTTCAGAGAGTGGCATGTCTTGCTCATGCAAAGCAATTTGGGTTTGTTTGGCAATGGCAATGAGAACATCTAGGTAGCTAAGTGAACCTAGGTCTAGTATGTCTTCAATATCAAGGTAAATGGTGAAAAATTGTGCAGTTTCGAGTTCTTTTTTTAAGCGTAATAATTCTGTGGTTTTGCCTGAGCCGCGATGCCCAGTAAATAAAAGTTGTAGGTGTGAGTTTGCATCAGTGCGCTTGATATTGCGAGTAATGCTCTTGGCTATTTGAGGGGTGCCTCTACTAGCAGACAAGTCAACGTAACGATCGTCATCTGCCGCTAACGGCTTGTCTGGATCACAAGCTCGGTAAGTGTCATCAATGTTAGTTGCTTTACTCATTACTGTTTTTAGTTGGTTGAAAATTAAATGTGCTTGGCGGGTATTGTTAAATCCTTATCTCTTATTATAGGTTTATTTGCATAAACTAAAAAGAGTAGGCGATAAAATATATAGCCTAATTTGTATGTTTTAAGTGAGTGTAGCAGCTTGACTACTTAACACCGCTTTAATATCCGCTGTTGCCAAGGGATCCAGCTCTGCAGTACGTTGGTGTTGCTTGCATAACGCCCCTCTAAACCCTAAATAATCGGCTT
>CAZXJK010000336.1:0-2814 GCA_964640895.1 uncultured Methylomonas sp. | reverse complement strand
AATCGTTAATCAAGTTCTTGCTCGCTTATTGCGTCAAGTAATTTGGGTGTTATGCTCTTTGAAAAACAACCTTAGATAACTTAAAAAGTCTCATATAAATCAACTACAGGTGCTAAAATATTCCATAGAAGGACAGGGGTATAATACTTCTGGTTAACTCAACCTAAACGCTAAAAATGGATACAAAATGCTCATTAAACACCCACCACTTTTAAGCTCAATCTTAATAAGCCTACTTATCAGTATCACCAGCCCGTGCTATGCAGACAAAGGGCAATTAGAAATTATTTCCACCCCAGGCGGTGCCAAAATTTATGTGAATGGCAAAAGAAAAGGGAGTACACCGGCAGAATCAGGACGTGCATTAGTGATAGCGCTGGAAGAAGGGGAATACAGAATTGAAGCCCTTATTCCATCAACAGAGAAATTTGAACGCTATATACAAAAAGAAATTTTTGTCGCCGAAGATACCTTACAACCCGTAACGCTTACATTAACAAAACGTCCATCTACCCGCTTTCGTCACGATTTAAAACGCAAGCTCCCCAATCCGATAGAACCTCAAATGGTATTAATAAACGGGGGGACATTTAGTATGGGCTGTGTCAGCAATTCAAAAAAGTGTAGTGATGACGAAAAGCCAGTGCATACGGTGACTGTTGATTCTTTTTTAATGGGCCAGTATGAAGTGACTTTTGATGAATGGGATGCTTGTGTGGCAGCCAATGGCTGCAGCCATTATCCAGAAGATAATAAAACAGAAAGAGGGCAACGAGCGGTCAATAAGGTGTCATGGAATGACGCGCAACAATATATACAATGGTTAAACCAAAAAACAGCTAAAAATTACCGCTTACCAACCGAAGCAGAATGGGAATATGCCGCCAGAGCAGGGACTAAAACAGCCTATTCGTGGGGCAATAATCAAAGTATTGCGGGTGATTATGCTTGGTATGACAAAAATACATATTATATCAGTGAGAAATATACGCATTTAGTCGGCAGAAAAAAGCCCAATCCGTGGGGCTTGTATGATATGCACGGTAACGTTTGGGAGTGGTGTCTCGATTGGTACAATCAGACAGAATATAGCAATAGTCCGAAAAACAACCCTATGGGGCCAAGTTCGGGTCGGTACCGCGTGTATCGTGGCGGTAGCTGGAACTTCAGCGCGTACAGCTTGCGTTCTGCGGATCGTCTCAACGATTCGCCCGGCTACCGCAACAACTATTTGGGCTTCCGCCTTGTGAGGCAACCTTAGTAACGCTTTGCTTTTTTACCCTTTTACCCTTGTCGTTCACATCATACTTAAGTGCTGGATTTTTTCTGTAGCCGTGCGTGCCTCAGCCGCACGAGCGGAAGAAAAAATCCAGCACGGTGTAGCAAATGGTTTTTAAAAAATAGCTTTATTCGCAGGATGAGTTTATGAAATTATCGTCATTAAGTGTCGTCATTTTACTGTTGTGTTTATCAATGAATAGTTATGCTATTGACTATAAAAAATATAAACAGTATAAAGCGCGGCAGCAAGTGTCTGTGCTGGAACATGCAAAAAAAGCTGCGATTGACTGGGAATTTGAGAAGGCGGAACAATTACTTAAACAAGCGCAAAATATGGCTTATGCGCCTGACAAGATAAGCTTGGTTGACGCACTGATTAATCAGCAACGCGTTGCTAAAACTGAAAAGGCGCGTAAAGAACGGGAGGCGGAAGAGCGCAGACAAAGGCTTGCCAGGGCACAACAACAGCGAGATCGGCAGAATAGTTATAATCGCTCTAGCGCATCGTCAATGGATTATGTTCTTATTGATGCTGATTGTGTCACTGCGCTGTGTTCTGCATCGGGCTTAAAAATTTCAGGTGGTCCAGGTCGCTTTGAGTCTGGGTATGGTGGCGCGAGTATGGGAGGCATACATAAAGGCTATAATGGCGGCTTGGCTGGGCAATATCAGTGGAGTGTAAAAATTGGTAGGTCGTCTTATTGTAGTGGCAGTTTATATATCAGTGGAACAAAAAGGAACTATAGTTTGCGCTTGTTCCCAGGAAGTTGTAGTGATGGGGGCTCGGGTGAACATTAACGATCAAGTGCTTTTTTTAATTTATCCATGATGGTTTTTTGTCATTGAAATTGATAAGGGAAATATGATAAACATTATTTGGACGGATTATTTTAAGTATCGGGTGAAACTTCGTGGTTTTGATTTGTCAAATGTTGAAGGGATAATCAAATACAGTACTGAAAGGTATTATGATACAGCAACTGAAAGATTGGTTATTGTAGGTAAGGATGCTAATATCTTAGTTATGATTCCTCATGAAATTGATAATAAAGAGGTAATTACGCCCATTACAATTCATGCAACGACTCGTCAACAAATCAATTATAGAGTGAAAAGTGGAAGGTTTGAAAATGAATAAATCAAAGTTATCTTATTTCAAAGAAGAAGATATTTTGCATCTTGCTATTTCAAATGAGAGGGAGTTTGATAGTGTTGAGATCAGTCCCAACATTACGGCAGAGCTAAATAATACAGGTGAGCTTATTGGTATTGAGATAATTCAGGCAAGTTCTTTTTTAAGAGATTCAATATTAGAAACAACGCAAGCTAAGTTGTTGCAACTGAGCAAAAAAATAGCATAACAAGGCAAATCCAGCCGACCGTTGGCAGCGCAGATTCTTTCCATAGGTCATTTTTTATCAAGGTTCAATGCTTTGTCAGAGTTTATCGAGCATCTGCCAACGGCCGCTGATTTGATCGTTAGGTCTCTGCGAGGCAAAAGCATTAAGATAAAATTTTCTCCTCGTACAAAAG
>CAZXJK010000335.1:2036-2882 GCA_964640895.1 uncultured Methylomonas sp. | reverse complement strand
AGCCCACGTAAATCATCATATAAAAAAGTCACCTCCTTACGGATGCTCATTGTTCCTTCTGGTAATCGCGGATCCACCAGATTTTTGTTGGCATTAGCCAAAGAAACCAGTGTGATCTCATGCCCTGCAGTACGTAAATGCTGGGTCACTTCACACAAGGTTCTCCAAGGCATCAAGTGGATTTTTTCTGGCATCACATCATGTGATGCAATTAATATTTTCATAAGCAACCTTTACTCACTATTAATCAATTTAGACACTTGTAAATAAATAAGCATCCAATATTTGGGCAGTTTTTTATTGGTCATCAGTGCTGTAGAAATAGGCGCATAGTAGGCTACGTAACGATTGCTACAGTACTGATGACGGGCAATAAGACCTAAAACAAAGATGGATGATTATTTGTTTCCAGATGCCTTATACTTCGTCTGTGAACTGATGCAGTCATGTAAGCAAGTTGCCGTTTGCTCAATCATTAAGTCACTAGTAAATTCATGCTTAAACCGCTGCCGTGCATTGCTTGCTAATCGCATACGCAATGGCGCGTCCAGCAACAACTGTTGCAATGCCGTAGCTAAAGCCACTGCATCCGCTGGCGGAACCACAATAGCCTGCACACCGCCGTCAACTGACCCTACATCCGTTGCTACAATTGTTTTTTGAGCTCGCATGGCCTCTAATAAGGCAATAGAATGATATTCCGCCAAGGAAGGTAAAACAAAAATATCTAATGCGGCGAGACAAGCATCAATATCTGAGCGATAGCCAACAAACTGAGTCACCGCAGATAAACCCTTATCCGCAACCAACGCTTGCAATTGTTCGGTTATTGAACCGGAACCAATC
>CAZXJK010000335.1:0-2007 GCA_964640895.1 uncultured Methylomonas sp. | reverse complement strand
GCCTGAATTAAATACTCAATCCCTTTCACCGGATCCAATCGAGACACCACCCCAAACGTTACTTCATCAGACTGAATTCCCCAAGCTGCTCTTAAGGCATTACCTGCCTGTGGATTGACCGCCAATAATGCAATACCATTATGGATAACACTGACTTTATTTGTATTGACACCCTTTGTGAGCAAATATTGCTTAGAGTATACCGCCACTGAAATAATATGATCTACACGGTGCTTAAATAACCATACCGTTAAATGATTAAAAATTTTACCCGCTAAACGCCGCACTGCTGAATTACCATGATACTCACCATGATAAGAGGCTAACCATATGCATTTTTTCCCTGTCAACATGGCAAGCAAACCATAAACAATATGCCCATTAAAACCATGTGTCATAATGGCATCAGGCTTTTCTTGCTTAATGAAAGCAGCGAGCCGTTTAATCCAGGAAAAATCCAATCTGGATTTGATGCTGAGCAAATACGCATCTAACCCCGCTAATGTTTGGGTATCTAAGACCCAACCCTGTCCATGAATACAAACTGACTTGATGTGCAAGTCCTGATACATATCAACTTGTTCAAGTAGTTCTGCATATTTTGCAACCCCGCCTAAAGAAAAGCCCCAATGTATGCTTAAAATTTTATAACCCTGTCCATGACTCATAATCTACTCATTTTCAATTTACAAAAACTACAACTGATCACGCAACACAATAGACGGATTACTTTCTACTTCAGCAAAATCCATACCGATTTCGACAATGCTCACACCCTCACGCAAATACACATTAATCGGTTGTTCATCAGCACGCATTTGATGACGTATAAAATCCATGCTATCCACCACCTGTAAATCAACCGGCATCCTGATAAAAAAAGAATAAACACGCAACAAATAACCAATACTTAAAGCGATCACAGCATTGCTAAAGCCAGGTGACCTTAATACCCGCAAATCAAGGTCGCTGCGAATATGCAACTGTCCGCGACACATGCTGCCATAGATCAAAATAGCATCCACAGACCGAGAATTAACGAAAGCAGCCTGGGTTAATTGCGTAAATTTAATCACCCCATGAATACCAGGATTTCTAACCCATAAAAAACTATCCAGCATATAAACCCAAAAATTCCCTGTCATAAACCAAGTGATGCTATGGTTTACGGTAAAAGCCACCACAATAATTGCCAAGGGCTGATAACCAGTCATCATGCCACGCAAAAAACCATAAACAAAGACTAATGCCAGCAACTCTATTAACAAACGAAAGTAGCGCTCGGACCGGTCTGTTGAGTGAATCGCTTGTAATACCCAGCCGATAGGAATATTACGTATTGCACGAAATCTGCCCTCTTTTAACATAACACCCTATTCCTCTTTTAGTGCATACCATGCTTATTATCAATGACACCTTGATCATTAATAAATGCCAGTTCTTGTAGTTGCCGATAGGTTTTTTTGATTGCCTTGCCGCGCACTAATTTCGTCAAACTTAAATGCGATTGAATAAGCAGACTTTTACCATGCGTACCACTCGTCATTGAGTTCGGCTTGTATATATCACGATAAGGCTTAAGTAAATCGACACCAATCTGTTGCCCTACCTCTACCAATCCATACTCTTGACATTGATTGACACCGTCAATACTAATGAGTATGGCCTTCCCCGGATTGGATTGCATAAATTGCAGAATCTGCGCGTTATAGTACAACCATGAGTCAGGTGCCAACCAAGGCATAAAATATTTATATTTAATCTTCATGCGACGATATAGAGACTCCGTCACTTTATACGCATCCCGATACATGAAGATAAATTTTATATCCGGATCCACCCCTGACCAGTAATCTAAAAATAAAGTCGTACGCGGCTCCTTCCAGCCCCAGTGCAAGCTATTCCTCGCGCGATTCTCTAACAATACCCTGCCTTCACGCTCTTGTGCAGTCGTCAACTTGATATTATTACGCGGTACAAAAAAATTACTGTGATTATCCTCAAGTA
>CAZXJK010000334.1:0-2897 GCA_964640895.1 uncultured Methylomonas sp. | reverse complement strand
AAACAAAAATCCTGCCAAAATATTGGATGCTTATTTATTTCCAAGTGCCTTATCTAGCGTAGCGCAGATAACGTCATCCGACATTTTCGGTGCTCCAGCATGTCGGATGACGTTTTTTAATGCTGCGCAATAAAAAATCTTATCCAACCTACAGTGCAAGCATTTGTCCCGTCTTAAGTTGGTAGCCGACAAAAGCTAAGTTTAACACTGCTAATAGCAGAGAAGACTCAGACTCTGCCCCTTTCATGCAGACCATATTAACGGTTATTTTAGTTTTTTTCTAGCACCAAACAGGCCCAGTAGACCAGAGGCTAACAATAAAGCCACTTCTGGCTCAGGCACATTATTATTTGCACCAACAGGGTCATCATAAATCTTGATAGAATCAACAAAGCCAGTTGGGTCTTCAGAGCCATCATCTTCAAAAAAAGTTAATAACTGGCTCGGTTCAGTAATAACTGCATAGTCACTTGAATCAACAAAATCCCACAAAAAAGTATCATTTAAGTAAGCAGGAAATATATCCGTTGCACCATCTCGACTAACACGTAGATTGATCAGTTCACCCGCCAAAAAAGTAAAGGTATCATCATCTGGGCCATTATCATAAAAATAAATATAGTTATCATAAGCATAAAGCCCTTCATCATTATTAAGCCCATCAAAAGAAATTAATCTTTGGTAACCTATATTATTTGCATCTAAACTAAATGTCATTTCTAAGGAATGTGCATGAAATAAATGTCTTAGCAAATATGGTATATCGCACGCACATTAGCAAAGCTTTCTATACTATAATAATAGACACTTTAAAGTCAGCAAATCATATCATGATGGAAAATATTAAATATTTAGGGATTATTGGTAGCACAATACTCCTTCTTATCACTCAAGGTTGTAGCTGGCAAAAACCTATTAATTCTGAGCTAAAGCACCCTGCTGCGGCTTTAACAGCAACCCAACACCCTGGGTCAATCATTGTTTCCAAATCAATAGCCGCTGATGATAGCTGGCAATACCTCATTTCCCTGTTTGCCATTCCTGAAGTCAATAATGCTCGTATTGACCGTGAAATAGCCTGGTTCAAAAAACACCCTGAATATATTGAAAAAATTCAAACTCGCGCTGAACCCTACCTCTACAATATTATTAAAGAAGTTGAGGCCAAAGGTTTACCAGGTGAATTCGCCTTATTACCTGCGGTAGAAAGTGGTTTTAGAGCACATGCTTACTCACATGCCCGAGCAGCTGGTTTATGGCAATTCATTCCGTCAACTGGCAGACTCTATGGTTTGGAGCAAAACTGGTGGTACGATGGCCGCCGTGATGTGTATGCTTCCACAGAAGCGGCAACCAGCTATCTGAAAAAATTAGGAGGGGTATATGATAACGATTGGTTACTAGCACTTGCCTCTTATAATGCAGGCATGGGCACGGTTGGCCGTGCCATGAGGCGTAATAAACGCAAGAACAAACCGACTAACTACTGGGTATTGGACTTGCCAAAAGAAACTCAAGCATATGTACCAAAGCTGCTGGCACTGGCTCATATCTTCAAGCATGCGGAGAAATATGGTATTAGCTTAAAAACGCAAGCTCACAAACCTGCTTTTTTAGCGGTCAATATCAATTCTCAGCTTGATTTAAACACCGCCGCCAAACTTTCAGAAATTTCCCTTAAAGAATTATTTCATTTAAATCCTGGCTTTAACCGTGCCTATACGCCACCGCAAGGCCCACACCGGATCTTAATTCCCATCGATAATGTAGAACTTTTTAAAGAAAATTTAGCCAAATTACCTCAGCATGAACGCATCCAATGGCAACGCCACAAAGTCAAGGCTGGAGAAAATTTAGGCAGCATAGCACGTCGCTATAAAACCAAAACCAGTGTTATTCGCGAGGTCAACCACCTCAGAAACAATAATATCCGTGCAGGTGCCTATTTATTAATTCCTGCCTCACGCCATAAAATAGCTAATAACCCTTTTCTCCAAGCGAATAATACCAACCCATCTAACAAATACCCTACTTACACTGTTAGAAAAGGCGATAGTTTATGGTCAATTGCCAGAAAGAAAAAAGTAAGAAGTAAAGACATTGCTCGTTGGAATCGTATTGGCTTAAAAACACCGCTACAGTTAGGGCAGAAATTAGTTATTAAGAAAAAAGTTTCTACTAAGCCACAATTTAAACGCCGTGCAGGCAGCACCCAGTCAATTCATTACACAGTGCGTTCAGGTGATTCTTTATATTCTATCTCAGAAAAGTTTAATGTCAGTATTAGTGATTTACGTAAGTGGAATGCTAATAAACTGGGCAAATATTTACAGCTGGGGCAGGAATTGAAAGTCAAAGTGGATATTACCCAGCCTACAACTTAACTTCGTATAGATTTGCTTATTGAAAACATAAACCCAAGATAAAAATCACTCTTGCCAATCTTCTAATCGCAGCCCTGTAATACGAGAAAACTCTTTTGTATTATGTGTTACTAAAACAGCATCATTTGCTCTCGATATCGCTGCTATCAATAGATCATTAGGCCCAATAACTTTCCCTTGAGCACTTAGATCTGCACGTATTACTCCATATTCCTCTGCACATCGGTCGTCAAATGCAAGACTACTGAGCGGCGCAAAAAAATGCTTGAGTAGTTGCAGGTTAGCTTCTACTCTTTTGCTATGTCGGGCACCAAAAATCAACTCTGCTTTAACAATACTACATAAAGCAATTTCAGAGGGTGAAGAGCGACGAAAGTGTTTTTCAATTTGTGAATGGCAATTATTTAACAGGTGAATACACACGTTGGAGTCAAGCAGATACATTAGGGAGATGGAAATAAATAATCATCCAATCTTGTTGGTCTTTTTGTCCGTCTTTAGCGGTGTCGTAAC
>CAZXJK010000333.1:0-2903 GCA_964640895.1 uncultured Methylomonas sp. | reverse complement strand
ATAGGCACATAGCAGGCTACGTAACTATTGCTACAGTACTGATGACGGACAAAAAGACCAACAAGATTGGATGATTATTTTTTTTCCATCTCCCTAAGCCATGATTGTTGGGGTTCGCAAACTCACCCCAACCTACAAGGCTGAGGGAAAAATAACCCCCTACTCCAAGTCCTCATACAAATCTTCATCAAAGTCCTCATCAAAATCAAACTCGTCTAAATCCAATTCCTGCGTAACGCCATCATTAATCAAATAATCTCTACGCTGCATATAAGCAGAACGGAAAAATATATACCGATCAACTGCCGCCTCTGAAGCAACCGCCTCTATACCTAAGAAATCTGCACGAATATCAATCACTTCTACAACTCGCGCACCAAATGCCCCCCAGCCAAAACCAGGGTTAGCAAATAAAAAGGTGTAAGTAAGCGGATGCAAAGCAGTATCCCCAATACGGCCACCAACACCCCTGATGGAACTAGGCCCATATAACGGCAGTACAAAATACGGCCCTCTAGGCACTCCCCAGACCGCTAATGTTTGCGCAAAATCTTCTTCATGTTTAGGCAATTCAATCATAGTGGCAACATCCACAAACCCCGCAATACCAACCGTAGAATTCACTAAAATACGGGCAACATCCATACTACCTTGTTTGGGTTTTGCTTGTAAAAAACCATTAATGCTCACACCCACATCTAATAAATTAGAAAAGAAGTTAGTAATGCCAATATCAACAAATTCAGGCGTAATCCATTGATAACCTTTCGCGACCGGCTTGAGCACATACTTATCCGCTTGATCGTTAAAAGCAAAAATATCACGATTCATGCCTTCCCATGGATCTGTGGGCTCTGGGTGAGCTACTGTCGTACAACCTTGTAGTAAATACATCCCAAGCAAACCACACACTAATCGATATTTTTTTAGCTTATCTAACATTATCTGCCTAAGTCTCAACTTAAAAAGTTTATCCATATAGAAAGTTCGCGTAACATAGCATACTTTTCCTTAGGATTTAATATTTAACATCATGGAAACCGTTAAGCATCCATTAAATGAGCGTTTTCGCAGCTACCTACCCGTCATTATCGATATTGAAACAGCGGGTTTCGATGCCAAAAAGCATCCGTTATTAGAAATTGCAGCTGTCATTGTTGAATATGATGAGAACTCTGAACTGGTTATGACAGAAAGTCATGCTGCACATATTATTCCTTTTGAAAACTCTATTTTAGACCCCTCTGCCCTTAAGTTTACCGGCATAGACCCTTATCACCCATTTCGGATGGCAGTCACCGAGAAAGAGGCGCTGGCTAAATTATTTAAACCCATCAAAGATGCGGTAAAGCGTAATAAATGTACTCGCGCTATTCTGGTGGGTCATAACCCAAATTTTGATATTAATTTTCTGAATGCCGCCATTACGCGCAGCAAAATCAAACGCAGCCCCTTTCACCCCTTCAGTACCTTTGATACCGCTACTTTAGGTGGCTTGATGTATAAACAAACTGTTTTAGCCAAGATTGGTAAAGCGGCCGGCATGGAGTGGGATAATGAACAGGCGCACTCTGCACTTTATGATGCAAAACAAACGGCGGAAATTTTTTGTAAAATTGTTAATCGCTGGCAGCAACTGGAACAGCTAGAAATAAGTGTGGCTGATAAATAATCGCATTTCCAGTACCTAGGTTTTAGCCTATATTTTGCTATTAACCATGCAGCCTTAAGTCCCCGGCCTTTAATGATTTACTTCATAAATAAAAACTGGATCAAGCTTTCATAGCTTGCCGTACTCTCTTATATATGGCATTATTGTACGATTTTTTCGATACTTTTAACCCTATATAAGAGGCATTTTCATGGCTGGTCGTAACCACCTATTTATCCCTGGACCTACTAACTCACCACACGAAGTTTTAAGTGCAATGCATGTTCCTATGGAAGATCATCGTGCACCTACTTTTCCATTATTATTAAAGCCTATTTTAGAAGATTTGAAACAAGTCTTTAAAACTGAGACAGGTCAAGCATTTGTATTCCCTGCGACAGGGACTGCAGGTTGGGAAATTGCGATTACTAATACTTTAAATCCTGGCGATAAAGTCCTTATTTATCGTTTTGGCCAATTCAGCCATTTATGGATGAATATGGCACAGCGTCTAGGCTTAGATGTTGAATTTCATGAAGTAGAATGGGGCAAAGGTATTCCTTTAGATGCACTTGAAGCACGCTTAAAAGAAGATTCAGCGCATGAAATCAAAGCGATCTTAGCAACTCACAACGAAACAGCAACAGGTGTTACTAGTGATATTGCAGGCGTTCGTAAAGCAATGGATGCATCTAGTCACCCTGCATTATTATTCGTAGATGGGGTCAGCTCAATTGCCAGCCTTGAATTCCGCATGGACGATTGGGGCATTGATGGTGCAATCAGTGGTTCACAAAAAGGCTTTATGTTGCCTGCTGGTTTGGCAATCGTTGCTTTCAGTCAAAAAGCTTTAAAAATGACTGAAACAGCCACTTTCCCACGTTGTTTCTTAGACTTAAAAGACCAAATGGCACAAAATGCCCTAGGTTATACGCCATACACACCTTCTACACCTATGCTACACGGTTTACGTGCATCATTGGACTTACTATTAGAAGAAGGCATGGAAAACGTATACGCACGCCATCACCGCTTAGGTGAAGGCACACGTAAAGCGATTGCGGCTTGGGGTTTAAAACTTTGTGCACAACCAGGTTTTGAGTCTGATACCGTTTCTGCCATTGTTGTTCCTGAAGATAAAGATGCGCGTGATGTGATTGCAACTGCATTCAATAAATATGATATTTCTTTAGGTGCTGGTTTAACTGAAGTTGCGGGCAAAGTTTTCCGCATTGGTCATATTGGTGATATG
>CAZXJK010000332.1:0-2923 GCA_964640895.1 uncultured Methylomonas sp. | reverse complement strand
GCGATATATCGCTTTTTAATCGGGATGAGTTTTTCAAGTCATTGAATTTTATAAGAATTTAAAAATTTGATGCTATATTTCGACAGCCTAGGCACGCCCCCCCCAACCCCAACTATTTACTGATATTAATTATTTCTCGTTCCTTAAGGTCGTATTTTCCAGTTCTACCCAGACAGTTAAAAACAGGTTAAAATAGTCTTTTAAAGTTGAGTTTCTCAGTGTGTGTGACGCTGGAGCATCACGGACTGCATTTCCACGCTGGCGCGTGTGGAACGATCAATCATCCCTTAATATGAAATTTATAATTAATAGAGAACTATTACTGCTGCCTCTACAACAAATCGTTAATGTCATCGAGAAACGGCAAACCATGCCGATTCTGGCGAATGTGCTGTTTAAACTGGAGCCTAACCAATTGACCTTGACCGGTACTGATTTGGAAGTACAGATCGTGGTGAAAGTGGCTTTGGATAATGTCACGGAAGGCAGCATTACCATTCCGGCACGTAAGTTGTTGGATATTTGTCGTTTATTACCCAGTGCGGCAGATATTAAATTTGAGCTGCTGGATAATAAAATAAAAATCGTTTCCGGACGGGGACGTTTTTCTTTAAGTGTCCTCAATGCAGACGAGTATCCTAATTTTGAAATGACCGCGATGGATGGTCAGTTTAGCTTGCCGGCAGCACAGTTGAAAAAAGCCTTGGATAAAACTATCTTTTGTATGGGTAACCAAGATGTGCGTTATTACCTGAACGGTATTATGCTGAGTCTCTTTAATCAACAGTTAAAACTGGTGGGTTCGGATGGGCATCGTTTGTCGATCTACGAAGATAGTATTGAGCAAGAAACGGGCATGGAAGCACGTATTATTATTCCGCGCAAAGGGGTATTGGAATTAGTACGTTTATTAGATGACGATGAGTTGGAAGTGCATATTGAATTCTCGCGCAATAATATCCGGGTGGTGATTGCTAATCTTATTTATTCTGCTAAATTAGTAGATTCAAAATATCCTGATTTTGGCAAGATTTTTACTCAAGAATTTCATAGCCCAATCCAAGTACAAAAACAGGTATTAAAAGATGCATTAACGCGCGTTTCTATTTTATCGAATGAAAAATTTAGAGGTATTGAGTTTATTATTGATGGCAATAGTCTACAGTTGAGTACCAATAATCCGGAACATGAAGAGGCGGATGAAGAGATAGAAGTGGAGTATTTGGGTGAGCCTTTGTCGATTGCTTTTAATTCACAATATTTTTTAGATGCGGTGTCTAATTTGGATTCTGAATTGGCGGTGTTAACAGTTGCCGAGAATTTGAGTTGTTGTTTTATTGAAGAGCCTGAAGAACAAAATTATAAATTTATTGTGATGCCGATGCGTTTATAGGCAGTATGAGTTTACAAAAACTGGATATTTATCATGTGCGCAATATAGAACAGGCGACACTTTATCCCGCTGCAAAAATCAATTTAATCTATGGCAATAATGCCAGTGGCAAAAGCTCTTTGCTGGAGGCTATTCACTTATTAGGTCGTGCGAATTCCTTTCGGACGACCACCATCAAAAATGTTATTCACTTTGCGCACAGTGATTTGATTGTCTCTGGCAAAGTGCTATTTAGTAATGGTCATGTGTCCATGTTGGGGATTCAACATGATGGCAAAAGCGTACAAATCCGGATAGATGAAGAAACCAAGCACTCTCGTTCCGAACTGGCCTATGCCTTGCCTTTGCAATTGATTCACCCTAAGAGTTATCAATTATTAGATGCGGGGCCACAACTGCGCCGAGAGTTTATTGATTGGGGGGTGTTTAATCAGCATACCGAGTTTTTAAATCAATGGCGGCATTTTAAAAAAGCCTTGAGTCAGCGCAATGCTTTACTGAAGATTCGCCGGATTAAGGAGCTGAATGTTTGGAATCATGAATTGCAGCAATACGGTACAATAGTGGCTAATTATCGGCAACAATACTTAATGGAATTGACGCTGGTTTTTCTCAATATAGCGCAGCAGTTTTTAGATTTAGACAGTGTGGAATTAACGCTATTATCAGGTTGGGATCAAGAGAGTTCTTTGCTGGATAAATTGGCTGAAGATTTGGAGAAGGATTTACGCTATGGCTTTACCCATAGTGGCCCACATCGAGCTGATTTTCAGTTACTGATTAATGGCAGAAAAGCGAAAGATTTTGTTTCACGCGGCCAGTTGAAATTATTGGTACTGTCGCTGAAATTAGCACAAGTACAGCACTTATTGAGTAACGGATTTCATTCAGGTTGTGTGTTGATTGATGATGCGGTGGCTGAGTTGGATTTGCCTAGCAGAGCTAAGTTATTACAGTTCTTGGCAGGAATGGATGTACAAGTGTTTATGACCGCCACTGAAAAGGGTGAGTTTGGTGAGTTGAGTGCTATTGGTGAATATAAGATGTTTCACGTGGAACAGGGTGTGGTAATTGAGGTTTGATGTTTCACGTGAAACATAGTAAATGGTAGATTTTGGAGGCTGTACTTAGGGAGCTGGAAATAAATAATCGTCCGATATTGGGTAGGATTTTTGTTTGTCTTTGGTGGTGTCGTAACGGGCGCGTAGCAAGCTACGTAACTGTTACGACACCGCTAAAGACGGACAAAAAGACCAACAAGATTGGATGATTATTTTTTTCCATCTCCCTTATGGTAAAAACAGTAGAAGAAATAGAAGAAGCGATTACACATTTACCTGCAAAGCATTTAATGCAATTTCGTTCTTGGTATGAAAAATTTGATGCGGATGCTTGGGATCAGCAAATAGAGAGTGATATTAGTGAAGGGAAGCTTGATGCTCTTGCGCGTATTGCTCTTGATGAATTCAAGGAAGGTAAGGCACTTGGAAATAAATAAGCATCCAATATTTTGGCAGGATTTTTGTTTGT
>CAZXJK010000331.1:0-2942 GCA_964640895.1 uncultured Methylomonas sp. | reverse complement strand
ACTTATCATAAGGATTAAGCAGTTGTTGCATTGCCCCTTGTTTAATCTGGCGTTTTTTAGTTATCAGTTGGTTAAGAGATTGAATCAAGGCATCGGTATCGCTTAAAGCTTTGGCAATGGCTGTTTGTTCGGTTTTTTCTGATGGACCAATAAGTTTAAATTTTTTAACATCATAACTAGTAATATTCGGGTCTTTTCTACTGCTACTTGCTACTGATCTCCAATACCCCACATTAAAATTTAGAAAATTTAACAAGTAACAAGAATTAAATCTTTTATTATCTATTTGTATCGCAACAAGTGCTTGATTAACTGAAGCAGGAGTTTTGAGTATTCCAGTTCTACCAATTTGGTTAAACCCTCCATACATTGCCACTAATACAGTACCTTCTGGGTACATCTTTAAGCAAGTTTCTTTAAGTGCATATTCTGTCACTTTTTCTTCAGTTTCAATTATCAAGGAGTTATTCAAATCTGTTGTTTTAACCTAAGGGTTAGAACCATTTTTAAAGTATCGAGTATCATTTTCTCTACTTGGAGTTGTTCCACTGCCGGTTTTAGCTATCTCATGCAACTCATAGACATCCCAATCCTCAGGAATAACCCCCACCTTAGTTTGCTTATACCCTGCCTTAATCACGCCATCCCTCTTATTACTTGTCATATCCATAAAAAACTCTTTATCTGTCTCTATTCAAATAATCCACACAAGAAAACACTATTTTGTGTGCTTGTTTTATTGTCATGGGTAAATAATTCAATTTTTTACCCACGTTGTTATGCTTATGGGTAAATAATCGAATAATTTACCTATTAAAATCACCTACTTTGCACTGACATTAAGTAATAACTGATACAAGGCATCATTCAGGTAGTAATTATCTTTGCCTATTTTGTGTTTAGTCAGTAGCCCTATCCCAACCATTTCATCAAGATATTTTGCAGCTGTTTTACGGGTCACTTGTAAATCTATTGTTACAAATTCAATTTTGGTATAAGGATGCCGAAATATATTATTCAATAAATCCTGACTATAGGTTTTAGGCAGCTCAGCTCGCAATTTCATCTTATAAACTTGCATAAGCTGCTTTATTGATTTAATCAAATCAACCGTCTGTTTTGATGTTTGTTCTACGGCTGTCAACATAAACAACAGCCAGTCCTCCCAATTATTATCCGTACGAACAGCTTGTAATAAGCGGTAATAATCCTGTTTATGCTGATTAATGTATCGGCTTAAATACAGGACAGGCAAGGAAAGCAAATCTTGTTTTATCAAATACAAAACGTTAATAACACGCCCTGCACGCCCATTACCATCATAAAAGGGATGAATGCTTTCAAATTGATGGTGAATAACTGCCATTTTGACTAAATCATCCCAATCACAGTTTTGGTCATTATTGATAAACTGCTCTAAGTTGGACATCAACTTTACAATCTCATCATGCGTTTGTGGCGGAGTATAAATAATCTCCCCCGTTTGCTCATTTTTTAAGGTTGTACCTGATTGGGTTCTAAACCCTGCATTGTTTTGCTCAATGGCTGCTTGAATCTTTTTTATATCATTACTGGTCAATAATCCATGTTTTTTAACTTGTTTAAAGCCATCTTGTAAGGCTGTCGCATAATTAAAAACTTCTTTAGCCGCTGAGGTAATAAATTGCTGGGCAAGGTTATCACTTTTAAACAACTCATCATGGCTGGTGATAATGTTTTCTATTGCCGAGCTGTCTTTGGCTTCTTGTAACGATAAGGTATTAATAAGAATACTTTCATTCGGAATGATTGCCACTATGCCTTTTAATTCAGCTAGTGCCTGATGCGCTTTTGCACACTTTTTTAAGACAGCTTTGCTTTCTATGTCTTTATCTAATGGCAGTAATGGAATTTGATAGTTCATTAATTTCACTCAGTTTTATAGTTCTCACGGTCTCCGTGGGAATTCATACCAGAACGCTCCAGCGTTCCGTGACGCTAGAGCGTCACAAACTGCATTCCCACGCAGGCGCGCCATGCTACCTCACGAAATTCAGGGACTCCTGTCACCTGAATTCGTTCACCTACGCAGCGAATGGGGGATGCCCTGAACGCCCTGCGTCCGTAACGACTGCGCACAAAAGCAGCTCCGTCATGACTACCTCAAATGGCTGGACGGCTATTCGGAATGCAATTCTTGCTCCTCTCGCGTGCTGCTAGCACACGTCGAATCAGCAAATTGCCCTGTCGCCTATCAGGGACTAAAAATCATCACTTCGCTAAGCTCCGTTTCCCTGATTTTCAGCGCTGGAGCATGGGAACGATTAGTTTATTGTTTCTTAATTTGTTGTTCTAGCCGCTTTAACGCTTCTAGGTCTTATGTATCCGCTTGCTTTGCTGCAAGTTGTTTTCTGCTGTTGTTAAAGTCTTGATAAATATCGCTGACTTGTGTTTTCATTTGAGCATGGCTAATACTGCCTTTATGGTTTAACAAAGGTCTGTCATTAAGCTCTATAATCTTGTCGATATTTTCGCGCCAAAACTGGGTGGTAATCTCTTGCCTATTTTTTGCTCTTAACTCTGCGGTTTCTAAAAATACCGTAACAAAGCAGTTAAGGCTGTCTAAATTGCACACCTCGTACACTTCTTACTCTAAAACCTATGGCTAAAATCATTTCCAGACTATAAAAAGTAACGTTGTATTTTTTACCATCGCTGGCAGTTGTCAAGTAAGGGAGCAGGAAATAAATAATCATCCAATTTTTAAAACCGATAAGCCAGTATTAGTGGCATCTCTGGAAAATTTTGAATGATTTAATTTTTCCATTGCCCTAATCCTTGATAACTGAATTCGCTTGTAACTCTTTGTCTTCTAATATATTTGTAATATGCATACTGATATTTGGCTTAGAGGTGTCAAAAAGTTCTGCAAGTTGGTTTTGATTCATCCAAATATCGCCATC
>CAZXJK010000330.1:0-2968 GCA_964640895.1 uncultured Methylomonas sp. | reverse complement strand
TACCTAAAAGCAGTTGATGCTAAAACAGGTGAAGAGTTATACAAATTCAAAACACCTTCCGGCATCATCGGTAACGTAAACACTTGGGCTTACAAAGGCAAGCAATACGTTGGTGTACTTTCAGGTATCGGCGGATGGGCTGGTATTGGTATCGCTGCTGGACTTGATTCAGGGGAAGATGATTCTAACTCTGAAGGTTTAGGTGCAGTGGGTGCATACAGAAGCTTAAGTGCGTTCACTAAATTAGGTGGTGTATTTACAGTATTCGCACTACCTGGTAAATAAGCTAATCTAGTTTAGTTTAGGTTAACTTAAGAAAAAAGCCCTGGCTAAATTAATTTTAGTCGGGGCTTTTTTGTTTTTACCGCTGTAGGCTGGGTTAGCTTATCAAGCGTAGCGCAGATAACGTAACCCAGCATTCTATTTTTAACTGAGATTTTCTATTGGTTTACATTTTTATTGCTATGCAAAAAAAATCTAACTCAAGCCATAACCCAACAAAAAATACCTGTTTTCTTAAGGATAAAAAAGTGTCATTTGCAAAAAAAACAAAACTGCTACTCCCTGCTCTAGCTCTTAGCACGCTTACCGCATGCCAAACAGCTGAAAAAGTTAATACTCCTGAGCAACTGAATACCTCCGAAAAAATTAGCACAACTGAACATCCTAGTGCCCCTCAAAAATCAAGTATAGCTCAAGATATTAAAACACTGGGAAAACTTAAAGCCGAAAAAAAATTCAGAGTTTGCGCCGACCCACTTAATCCGCCCTACTCCACCAAAAAAAAAAATGGCTATGAAAATAAAATTGCTGAGCTCTTTGCCAAGCAATTAGGCCAAGAAGTTGAATACTATTGGTTTCCTCAGCGCATTGGCTTTGTACGTAATACCTTAAAATCAAAAATTGATAACAGTGAGCAATATAAATGTGATGTGATTATGGGCGTACCTGCGGGCTTTGACTTTACCGCAACCACCGATTCTTACTATCACTCTACTTATGTGTTGCTGATTGCCAAAGGGCGCGGCTGGGACAATATCACCATTCCAGAACAACTTCGTTCACTGCCATTAGCCAAGCAAGATAGCCTTAAGATTGCTATGTTTGATCGCGGCCCAGGGACAGCATGGTTACAAAATAGTGGCTTGTTAGATCAAGGTGTACCTTATCAAACTATGACGGGCGATCATGAAAACAACACCGCGATGATGATTGCTAAAGAATTACAAGCAGGCAATATTGATATGGTCATCTTATGGGGACCTATGGCAGGACATATTATTTCGCAGCAACCAGATGCTTATAAATTATTACTTATGAAGTCAGCATTAAACATGAAGTTTGATTACTCTATGACTATGGGTGTGCGTTATGGTGATAAGCAACGCAAAGCAATACTAAATCAATTGATTAGTAAAAATCAGCTGGCTATTAATAAGATATTAGCAGAATATCATGTCCCCTTACTGCCAATTCCAGCTAAAAAAAAGCATTAAAATGATGATTGATATGGCTTTTGCAACATAAATAAAAGAACTATTAGCATCCAGCACTTCGTCTTCTTAAATAAATAATAAATTGGGGCGCTGGCTTTAGCCTGCATTATTCGCTATTCATGCAGGCTAAAGCCAGTGCCCCAAATGCGTACAATACTGATATATTTCTATTATTTAGAGGGTATAGTACGAGCACATTCACTGTGACAGACAGGTACGCAGCCCCTCTCCCCTTACCTACACCACTATCAGGAAAAATAATGGCAGGACTATTTTCAAAACAGCGCATAGTTGCTAAAGAAAGCTTTAACCGCTGGTTAATTGCTCCCGCCGCCTTAGGCATTCATTTATGTATAGGCTCAGTTTATGCATGGAGCTTATTTAATCCTGCCTTAGTCGCACGCATCGGTGTAGTAACCAGTGCTGCCAACGACTGGGACTTAAAAAGTGTTGTTTGGGTATTCACGGTTGCGATTGTCTTTTTAGGCTTATCAGCCGCCTTTGCCGGTAAATGGCTAGAAAAAGTAGGGCCACGCTTAGTGGGTTCCATTGCAGCTGTCTGTTGGGGTGGCGGTTTTATCATTGGTGGTCTAGGCATTGAATCTGGGCAACTATGGTTACTCTACTTAGGCTACGGTGTCTTAGGCGGCTGTGGCTTAGGCTTAGGTTATATTTCCCCAGTCAGCACCTTAATTCGCTGGTTTCCTGATAAGCGCGGCATGGCAACAGGGATTGCCATTATGGGCTTTGGTGGTGGTGCCATGATTGCCAAGTTTATGATCGGCCCCATGATGCAAGCCTTTTATATTGCCCCTGAATATTTAGGAGCCGTCGATAAATTACCCCTGATCACCCAAGCGGGCCAACGCATGATTGAAATAAGCGGTCAATTACACGAAGTCGTGATTATTGGTGCTAATGATGTCGCCAATATGCTCGTACCAGGGCCAACAGGAGCATACCTAGCAGGCACTGGCAATATTGGTGTTGCACAAACCTTTTTTACCTTAGGTGCTGTCTATTTCACTATCATGCTACTCTCTGCTTTTACCTATCGCATTCCTAAAGAAGGCTGGCTCCCCGCCGGTTATGTTGCACCTACACAAAACAAAGGCATGATTACCCAAAACCATGTACATATTGACCAAGCCTTAAAAACACCACAATTCTGGCAATTATGGCTCATGCTCTGCCTTAATGTCACCGCAGGTATTGGCGTTATTTCGGTCGCCAAAACCATGATGAAAGATATTTTTGGTGGCGCGCTGCCTGACATAGTAAATCTTGAATTTGCAGCCACCTATGTATTAATGATCAGTGTTTTTAATATGTTGGGGCGTTTTTTCTGGGCAAGTACATCTGATTATATAGGTCGTAAAAATACCTATTTTATTTTCTTTGGCCTAGGTGCATTACTGTATGCTTCCATTCCCTTTATTGCGCAAGAGGTCAGCGCAGCACCTGAAATAATA
>CAZXJK010000329.1:0-2968 GCA_964640895.1 uncultured Methylomonas sp. | reverse complement strand
AACCCAGCCTACAGGGTAAGTAACTGACTTTATGAATATAAATGCTTAACTTAATGATACTCAGGCTGTCTTAATTCCATAATGGCATCCATTTCCACACCAACCCCTTTTGGTAAAGCTGCAACACCCACTGCAGCACGAGCTGGGTAGGGTTGGTTAAAATAAGTACCCATGATTTCATTAACAATAGGAAAGTGTGATAAATCCGTTAAAAAGACATTCAGTTTAACAATATCAGCTAAATCACCGCCAGCTGCTTGCGCAACAGCCCGTAAATTTTCAAAGACTTGGGTAATATGAGCACTCATATCGCCTTCTAAAATTTCCATAGTTTCAGGGACTAATGGAATTTGGCCTGATAAATAAACGGTAGTATTTACTTTAACCGCTTGAGAATAAGTGCCAATCGCTTGGGGTGCTGCATCGGTTTGGATGATTTCTTTATGCATGATAAGACCTTATTGTTTTGTTCGGGTAATTTTTAAGATAATAAATAGCTTTTTCAGTTGCCGCATAATGTTAGCTAAGTGTACTCTATCTTTGACTGTTACCGTAATAATATCCACTGATACACGTGGATCTTGACTGATAATACTAACATTTTCAATATTAGAACCCATTTTAGAAATGGTAGAAGCAATGGTTGCCAAAGTACCTGGCTGATTCAATAGTTCTATACGTATTTCAGCAGAGTAAACGCCGGTCACTTCTTGGCTCCATTCAACATCTAGCCATTCAGTTGATTTCTTACGTTCATCCGCGCAGTTTTTACATTCATGGTGATGCACCATAATGCCTTTGCCAGGGTTGAAGTAACCAATAATGTGATCACCTGGGATAGGGCGGCAACATTTGGCTAAATTGATAACCATGCCTTCTGTTCCTTTAATAATTAAAGGTGTTTCCTTGCGAGATTCTGAGTCATCAAGTTTAATGGCAGCACTAATATCATCTTGCACTAAGTGCTTGGCAATTAAGAAAGGCATTTTATTGCCTAAGCCAATTTCTTCATATAACTCATCTAAGGTCTTGAGCTTAAGTGCCTTTAGTAACTGCGCGAACATCAGTTCGCTTATATCAGCAAAGCTTTTGCCTATATCTAACAGCTCTTTTTCGAGTAAACGACGGCCTAAGTTGATGGCTTCCTGCTCTTTAAAATGCTTAAGGTAAGTGCGAATACCTGTACGCGCTTTGGTTGTGGTAACGTAATTAAGCCAGAGCGGGTTGGGTCTTGCCCAAGAAGCAGTAATTACTTCAACGGTAACACCATTTTCGACTTGTGTTTGTAGTGGTACCAAGCGTTTATCAATACGAGCTGAAACACAAGAATTGCCAATGTCGGTATGTACCGCATAAGCAAAGTCAACCACACTTGCATTGTGCGGTAGTTTGATGATGTTGCCTTGCGGGGTAAAAACGAAGACTTCTTGTGGAAATAGGTCAACTTTTAGGTTTTCGATAAATTCAAGCGAGTTACCCGTGCTTTTTTGCATTTCTAGTAAGTCACGTACCCACTCAGCAGCGCGATTTTTAGAGACTGAGTGCTCTTCGTCCTCTTCAGATTTGTACAGCCAATGTGCAGCAATACCTGATTCAGACATACGATGCATTTGGTGAGTACGGATTTGAATTTCCACAGGCACACCAAAGGGGCCTATGAGTATAGTATGCAATGATTGGTAGCCATTTGCTTTGGGTAAAGCAATATAGTCTTTGAATTTACCAGGAATAGGTTTGAACAAGTTGTGCACAATACCTAGCACGCGGTAACAGGTATCCACATCAGCACAAAAAATTCGAAAAGCATATACATCGTAAATATCAGAAAATGTAAGCTTTTTATTCTGCATTTTTTTATAAATGCTGTAGAGGTATTTCTCGCGTCCCTCAACATCACAAATAACGTTTGCTTGATGCAGGCGAGTTTTAATTGAGTTAGTAATGGTCTCAATAATTTCTTTGCGATTGCCACGCGCTTTTTTGACCGCATTTTTTAAAATGCGATGCCGCATAGGGTGAATCGCTTCAAAACATAAAGATTCTAATTGGTGCCGGATATTATTCATGCCCAAGCGGTTGGCAATGGGCGTATAAATATCTAGAGTTTCTTTAGCAATACGGCGTTTTTTCTCAGGGCGCATAACGCCAAGTGTTTGCATATTATGCAAACGATCGGCAAGCTTGACCATAATCACGCGTAGGTCTTTCGCCATAGCCAAGCACATTTTACGTACATTTTCTGCTTGTGCTTCAGCTTGCGTTTTGTTATCTAACTTGGTTAATTTAGTGACACCATCAACTAGCTCAGCGACTTCTTCACCAAAAATCTCAATGATAGTCTTTTTAGTGACTTCAGTGTCTTCTATGACATCATGCAATATTGCTGCGGTAATGCCATTAACGTCCATGCGCATTTTAGCCAAGGAAATTGCGACTGCAAGTGGGTGACAAATAAACGCTTCACCACTTTTTCTCAGTTGGCCTTTATGGTGTTTGGCACCAAACTGGTAGGCTTGAAATATTTTTTCCAGGTGCTGCTGATCTAAGTAATCACTCGATATGGAATGTAGTTGGTCCAGCAAAAGTTGCTCAGGACTTATCGGCAGGTCAATTGTATCCTGAGCACTCATCGTTTTAGCTTAAAGTTGCGATTGAAGGCGCGGATAATTCATCAACTTGGTGTAGTGCATCGACATTTTCAGGCGTTACAAAACCTTCCGCAATTTCACGTAATGCTAAAACAGTCACTTTATCTTTACCACGTGGCAGAAACTCTTCTGCGCCTCTTTCTAGTTGACGTGCTCTTTTTGAAGCTAATAAAACCAATTCAAAGCGATTTTCAACATTTTCCAAACAATCGTCGACGGTAACTCGTGCCATTTTGTAAACCTTTTATGGATTCTAATGAATTTTAAATGACTGGCTATTATAAGAGAATTTTACATACTAAGGGAGACTATTTAACTTT
>CAZXJK010000328.1:0-3039 GCA_964640895.1 uncultured Methylomonas sp. | reverse complement strand
TGGACTTCTGTGTAATATTGACGATGACCCATTTGTTTCATATGGTGTTTACGTCTTTTAAATTTGATGATTTTAACTTTTTTGTGTCTGCCTTGCGCAGTAACAGTAGCCGTAACTTTGCTGCCATCTACATAAGGTTGACCGATTTTAACAGCATCGTCTGATTGCACCATAAGCACGTTATCGAATTCAACACTGTCGCCCATACCAAGCTCAAGTTTTTCTATTTTTAGGGTAGTACCCTCTTCAACACGGTATTGTTTACCGCCAGTTTGAATTACCGCATACATTTGCGTAAGCTCCATCAAAGCAATATTCTATTAAAAGTGAACAGGGGATTATATTAACAAACAAAACCTGCGTCAACTAAAATACACGAAGAAAAATAATAACATCTAAAAAACAATTCACATCATAATGTATTTTTACTGGTAATGTTCTGTTAAAATAGATGCAATTTACTGGACCACCTCCCTATTATTATAAAGAAACAAATCAATGACCGCTTCGCAAAACACTAATAATAAAGCACACGCCCCAATTGATTTTGCATCAATTCAGAGCCTAACAGAAAATGAAGCCAAAGCAGTTGATCAGTTAATCTTAGAAGAACTCACGTCCGATGTCGTCCTTATCAACCAAATCGGGCACTACATTATTAACAGCGGCGGCAAACGCTTACGCCCTATGCTGCTGTTACTGACCGCAAAAGCACTAGATTATAAAGATGACAGCCATCTCATCCTTGCTGCTGTTATCGAATTTATTCATACCGCCACCTTATTGCATGATGACGTTGTCGATGAATCTGACTTACGCCGTGGCAAAGATACCGCTAATGCTGTATGGGGCAATGCCGCCAGTATTTTAGTGGGTGACTACCTATATTCCAGTGCTTTTGAAATGATGGTACGCACTAATAATATGCGGGTAATGGAAATCCTATCCAAGACCACAACCGCTATTGCAGAAGGTGAAGTACTACAGCTCTTAAATTGCAATAATCCAGCGACCACAGAAGCAAAATACCTAGAAGTCATTTCACGCAAAACAGCCATTTTATTTAGTGCTGCGACCCAACTAGGGGCAGTTATTGCAGATGCCAGACCTGAAATCGAAACTGGCATGGCAGAATATGGCCAACATCTTGGTATCGCTTTCCAACTAATTGATGATGCGTTAGATTACACATCCAGCAAAGATGAGATGGGTAAAAACCTTGGTGACGACCTAGCAGAGGGCAAGCCTACTTTACCGTTAATTTATGCCATAGAGCATGGCACTGAAGCGCAAGCCAGCGTCATTATTGAAGCCATTAAAACTGGCAATAGAGATTCATTTAATGAAGTCTATGATATTGTGAAAGCAACCAAAGCCATTGACTATACTGAACAACGCGCTGACGAAGAAGCGCAAAAAGCAATTGATGTACTGAGCTGCCTACCTGACTCTGAGTTCAAAGAAGCACTAGAATTACTAGCACGATTTTCTGTACAGCGTAGCTACTAAGAGGTATAGAAATAATTAATCATCTAATGTGAAAACGCACGAATCACTGCTATAGGAAGATTACCATAGGACGCGCATCAATCACCGAAAGATGCGCTTCGTTCCTCAGCTCATCCTATGTCTCGCCTTATTCTGGATGATTATTATTCTCTGCATTCCTTAACATTTAATCTGAAATACGCTTAGCAATACGCTGATAAGCCTCTGCCAATTCTTCGCCCACAACTTTCACAGCACCAATAAATTCATCGGTAGTCTCAACCGAATCATCCGCTATTTCGCTAGCTTTCTGCTTAACAAGATCCCACTTTTTCTCTGCTTCAGCATACTCTTCCTTTGCTTCCATAGAGGCCAAGTGCAACTGCAAATTAAGCTCATCACGTTGCGCACTCAATTTAGCCAATAAACTATCAAATTCTTTTCTCATTTTCTTAACTCCATTTATGCTTATTTAAATTGTTGTTTTATTACTTTTCAGGCAAAAAAGCCAATAGTTTTTTAACAAATACAGCAATTCTTACCTTTCTATCTGCCACTGGCACCTTTTCCAAAGTTGCCAAAGCTTGTCCCGCAGTACGCCAAGCAAGCCTTCGTGTTTTAGGGTTCACCACATCAAATATCAAAGTACCTTTTTCATAACGCCTTTGATCGACCTGATGAACCATTAATCCTGGCACCAAACCATACTTCTGTTGAATCTCAGCATCATCCAGTGCTGAAGCTAAAGCGGCAACAAAACTTATATTAACATCTGCCTGCTCTGCGGTACTTACCTTGCGATAACCTTTTGCCTGCATTTCCGCTTCTATGCCTTGCTTCAACAAACTCCACATATCGACACTATGCAAGCGCCCTGCGACAACTTGTCGAGAAAACCCTGCAGACCATTGATAAGTCGCATTAACAGGAATATGCAAAACAGAGTGATGTACCGTAACAAATGAAACCTGCATGCCTGCTTGCGGAGGTATTTGCTTAGATGCGCAAGAACTCAACAAGGCACACACAATAATACCACTATTTATTAAAGAAATTTTGCTATTCATAAGTATTAATTTTATATTTACATAATACATAAAAGCACCTTGCCTTAAACCTTATACAGACAAAATACGCGGCTTTTATATTCATTTTTAAATGATGCCATATGACTGACATCACTATATCGCAAAGGAAATCCTCATGCTCAACTTAATACACTCGCACAAATACCTGACTATAATATGGCTTAGTGTAGCCCTCGCATTTAATTCATCGCAAGCCACCAGCAAACAGGATATATTAAATAAAATTCGGCTTCCACGAGGCTTTAGCATATCGTTATTTGCTGACAACACCCCTAACGCAAGAAGCATGACTCTAGGTGACAATGGTATTATCTTTGTCGGCAGCAGAAGCGCAGGCAATGTCTATTTGCTATGATAACATCAGCCCTATTGTTCTCATGCTAAACACAGATTCAACCCACTACCCACATGGGTGTGATTAAAAGTGTGTGGTATTTTCAAAAATATTAAGCAGCTATAGCGG
>CAZXJK010000327.1:0-3073 GCA_964640895.1 uncultured Methylomonas sp. | reverse complement strand
CCGCTATAGCTGCTTAATATTTTTGAAAATCCCACACACTTTTAATCACACCCTGGCGCACTATCAGCCTTGAACCAAGAAAAAATTGATGTTATTTGTATTTCCATGTACCTACCAGACACTGATGGCATCGTACTGTGTCAAAAAATTCGCGCACTACAAGCTTATCAATACACACCCATTATCCTATTTACCTCAGAAACAAACCCAGAATCGCTAAAAAAAGCAATGTCTGCAGGTATAACTGAAATCTTTGACAAACAAAACATCCAACAACTTGTTACTTATATCAAACGTTTTACCACTCAACATCAAAGTATTCAGGCGCAAATATTGTATATTGAGGATTCCATATCGCAACGTGCAGCAACGACAGCCCTATTTGAATCATTTGGCTTAACAGTCACTGCCTTCAGCAATGCCGAAGAGGCTTGGGATAATTTTTTAAAGCATGATTATGATTTGGTGGTCACTGATATTGTGCTAGAAGGCACTATGAACGGTATTGCCTTGGTGAATCATATCCGTCGATTAGAAGGGCAAAAAGGTGATACGCCTATTTTGGCAGTCACTGGTTTTGATGATATCTCACGTCGAATTGAGCTATTTAACTTAGGTGTGAATGACTACATTATCAAACCCATTATTCAGCAAGAAATTATGGCACGTATAAAAAACCTGATTGCCAGTTATCGCGCTACTCAAGAGCAAATTAATTTAATTACCACTGTTACTGGAAAATAGTCTGGAAGGTGTATTTGTTGCCGAATATAACAAAACCATACGCTCTGTTAATAAAGTTTTTATAGACATCACAGGGCAGACAGGCCAAGAAGTAAAAGGTAAATCACTGTTAAGCATTATGGCAGATGAGAGCAGTACAATGAATAAAATATGGGATACTGTTGACCAACAAGGCAGTTGGCAAGGAAAAGTGCTTATACAGCATAAAAGCGGGCAAACATGCCTTACCTGGCTAAACTTGTTTTATATTAAAAATTTTCAAGGGACTATTTCTCATTATATCGGCCGTATGCATTTATACCGAGCCTAGTTTTTGTTGCTTCATCAGCAACTCAAACTTAGAAGCAGAAACAGGTCTGCTAAAATAGTAGCCTTGCACCATATCACAACCATGCCTTTGCAAAAACTCCAATTGCTGTTGGGTTTCTACCCCCTCAGCGATCACTCGTAAATTTAAACACTGCGCCATCGCAATAATTGCTTTTACCAAAGCATCGCTGCCTGAATCTAGTTGTAGATCTTGAATAAATGATTTATCAATTTTTAAAATATCAATGGGGAATCGGCGTAAATATCCCAAGGAAGAATAACCCGTCCCAAAATCATCTATAGAAAATGCAATCCCTAACTGTTTAAGTTTCTGCAATACCCCCACAGTAAACTCTGAGTCCTCAAGCATTAAACTTTCGGTAATCTCTAACTGCAGTGTGTCAGCAGGAATTTGGTACTGCTGTATAAGTTTGGCCACCAAACCATGACTATCAGCCTTATTACAAAACTGCCTAGTAGACATATTAATAGCGATATGTAAATTCTCTAATCCCTGTTGCCGCCATTCACTAAACTGCCGACATGCACTGGTTAAAACCCACTCTCCTAACTCTAAAATCAAATCACTTTCTTCGGCAATGGAAATAATCTCTTCAGTGGCAACATGACTATATTTGGGGTGGTGCCAGCGTAGTAAAGCTTCAATCCCACAAATCGCATTACTACTCAAATCAATAATAGGTTGATATTGTAAATAAAGCTCTTCATTAACCAATGCAAGGCGTAAGTCCTTGTCCAGTTCCATCCGCTGTTGAGCATAAATAGTTAACTTGGCTGAGAAAAAAGTATAAGCATTTTTACCTTTTTCTTTGACTTCATACATGGCCAAATCAGCATTTTTTAGCATACAGCTAAAGTCTTCACCATCTTCAGGGTAAGATGCAATACCGATACTAGCGCCTATATAAATAGTTTGCCCATTCACTTCAAAGGACTCTCCTAATGCTGCTAAAATCTTTTCCGCGACAATGGCGGCATCTTGTTTCTTGCTAATTTCTGTCAAAATAATGGTAAATTCATCCCCTCCAAGGCGGGCAATGGTATCAACACCACGTAAACACGCAGAAAGCCGCACACCCACTTGTTCCAGCAACAAGTCTCCAATATGATGCCCCAAGCTATCATTCACTTGCTTAAAGCGATCTAAATCAATCAATAACAAAGAAAACCGAGTCTTATTACGTTTGGCTAATTTATAAGCATAAGCCAAACGTTCATTAAACAAATTTCTATTCGGTAGTTGTGTTAATTGATCATAATTCGCCAAATAATGCAGCTTTTCATAAGCCTTCTGTTTTTTGGCAATTTCCCTATTGAGCTCTACCGTTCTTTTGCTCACCAATAATTCTAAGTCATCACTGTACTGTTTTAATTGTGTCTGCGCATTGACTAAAGTAATCTGGGTAGCAACGCGAGCCAGCACAATCGGCAAACTGATTGGCTTAGTAATATAATCGACAGCACCTAATTCAAAACCCGTTAATTCATCTTGTTCATCATTTTTTACCGACAAAAATATAACGGCGACTGCATGGCCGTGTTCCAATAATTTAATTTGTCGACACACTTCATAGCCATCAATATCTGGCATTAAAATATCCAACAATACCAAATCAAAATGTTGCTTCTGAATTTTTTCCAGTGCAGCAGTACCATGATTAGCAACACTTACCTGGTATTTATCCTTAAGAATATCGTAGAGTAAATTGGTGAAAAAACGTTCATCATCTACCACTAAAATTTTTGCTTTGCACATAAAAAATATTAGTTAATATATAAAAATAGTATTTGTATGACTCATGCCACTAAAAGCCATAACTGCTCTGCCTCCTTTAAAAACAAGGTCTTATTAACCTCATATCATAACAGCACTACAATTACCATACTATTTATATTGCCAAAATAATATAGCTCACACCTTCTAAACTAGAAGCATCTGCCGTTTAAGCCTTTCTTCCCTCCCTTTTTTTGGGACATCATTGCGGAGTTTTTCTCAACT
>CAZXJK010000326.1:0-3089 GCA_964640895.1 uncultured Methylomonas sp. | reverse complement strand
TATCGACTGCCGACTAGGTACATCCAGCCCAACTGTTGGCTCATCAAGTAAAAGTACACTAGGTTTGTGCAATAAAGCCCGCGCAATTTCTACGCGCCGCCGATGGCCTCCATTAAGCTGGCGCACTATCTCCTTACGCCGCTCATACATACCCAGACGCTCTAACTGCTCCTGAATACCTAACCTAGCTTTTTTGCTGCTAATACCTTGGAGTGCTGCATGGTAACGCAAGTTCTGCTGCACACTCAAATCCAGATCTAAGGTAGTTTGCTGGAATACCACCCCCAATTGTGCAAGCGCTTTTAAAGATTGCTTTTGCACATTAAAGCCTGCCAATTCAATACTTCCTTGCCGGTAATCATATAAACGCGTAATAAGGGAAAATAAAGTACTTTTACCCGCGCCATTTGGCCCCAGCAAAATACAACACTGCCCTGCATCAATCTCTAAGCTAACATTACACAACACCTGCTTTTTACCATAAGCAAAACTTAAATCTGTAATTTTTAAAGCGCATGCACTCATGGCTGTACCGCAACCCCCCAAGGGTAGCGCCCCACTGCAATTGATTTAGTCACCTTGTGCTCAGCCAAGTCAATAATAGAAATATCATGACTCACGCCATTAGTAGTATACAAGCGCTGTTGCTGAGGCGAGAAAGCCAAATTCCATACACGCGCACCGACCAATAAGTATTTTTCCACCTCAAATGTTTGCGCATTAACAACCGCAACTCGATTAGCAGGCCCTAAAGCCACATACCCCCACTGCCGCTTACTATCCACCACCACACCGACAGGTTGTATTTTTTCTTGGCCAACACCAGAAACCGCAAAGCGTACTCGTTTTATTATCTGCTTGGTTGCCACACCAAAAATCATTAAAGTACCCTCTATTTCCGAAGTCACCCATAATTGCTGACTATCAGCAGTAAAAGTCAATGCTCTAGGGCGCGGATCAACTAAACTATTTTCTATAATTTCATTCGTTGCCGCATCTATCCAATGCACCATATTAGTCGTTTCAGAAGCACTAACAACCCATTTATTATCAGGACTAACCGCTATGCCTTCAGGCTCTACTCCTACTGCAATGGTTGCAATTGCCTGCTTACTCAGCAAGTCAATCACCGTCACTTGATTGTCGTCTTCATTAGACACATACATTCTAGTGCCAAGCGCATTAATAGCAAACGTCTCTGGATCCTCTCCCGAAGGCAGCCTAGCTTTAATTTGCAAACTCTTAGCATCTAACTCCAAAACAGTATCGTCATCACTGATCGCTACATACAAACTTTGCTGGTCAGGACTAAACTGAATTCCGCGTGGCCTTTGTCCAATATTTACCGTTTTAATAAGCTTGCCAGCAATGGGATCAACTAATGCTATTGCATTATCCTTTTCCAAAGTAACAAATACTGTTTCAGCATGCACCACTAATGGCGCAGAAAAAATAATACTGCCTAATATTATCGATTTAATCGTCATATATATTCCTTGCTATTGACAATGTGTTTCTGGTTGATCATAACCTAAAGTATCCAGTACATTTTTGGGGTGCAAAAAGCCATCTAATGGAGGGGCAGTAACTAACGACTTCGGAGCCGCTAATAATACCGGTTGACGTAATTGCCCGTTCCAGCTTCTAAAAGTTAACGGCTTGCCTTTATAGCCTTGCAACTTAAAACGATCACTTAATAAATAAGCCTTCACTTTACTCGCTTCTGCCAAATGCGTACGCGTAACAGCCTCCCCTATAGAACGTGCCGCCAAATACGCAGCATAATCTTGCTCCGTCATCTTGCGCCCTGCCATTTCCTTAAATCGATTTTGAATTTGCACAGCTCCCCATTGTTCATGGGTCTCATGCCACGCGGTTGCTACCAATCCTTGCGTACCAATAACGGGTCTAGGCAGCCAACTACGGTAACTTATATACTCACCAAACAAGCCCTGCTCATCAGCGACAACCAGCACATCATAATCATCTACCTGGGTAAACACTGGAATATCTGACTGCGCTGTACGCCGAGCATCGTAAGTATGCAACCATTGCTTTTCTGCCACGATTTTCATACCAAAGCGCTTAGCCGCTCGCTTAATTGCCTGCGCATATAATGCATCTTCAGGCATAGCACCAACCACTAGAAACCATCGCCGCCAGCGCTTCTTTAACATATACTGCGCTAAAGCATCAGCACGCATTGCCCTGCTAGGCAATAAGTGTAGTACGTCATTTAAACACTGACTATTACGAAACGCATCTGCACGTGTTGCCACATCAAATATCAAGGCTTGCGCCTTATTTAACTGCTGAATTTTAAGCAATTTATCAGCTGGCAAGTTTACAATGATTAATTGATGCCCCGCTTGCAATAATTCAGTATAAGCCAAAGAAACATCACCCTGCTCTGGAACAATCACTGACTTCAATAGATAGTTCTGCCCAGTAAATTGTCCGGTGGTATTATTATCTTTTAAGCCTAACAATACCCCCTGCAACCCCTTATCAGCGACGTAAGGCTCTAAATTTGATAAAGCAGCGGGCACCGACTCTGCTTGAGTTAAATAAACAATAACAATCTCTTGCTTATGAGCCGCAAAACTTTTTGTTCCGAAAAGGCCAATGCAAAAAAATATCGTTATGAATAAGCAACGCATTTGAACAACCATCATCTCAATTTATCTTCCTTCCAAAAACTCGTGTTTAATCATATTTAGATTTATTTGTAAACCACAGATAAAAGCTAATCCAGAACGCTAATACATGATATAAAAGAAAAATCACACCACTTTATGTCGCACCACCGAAAAAACCTTAAATTATCTATTGTTTTATTCTGACTCAGCTCTTAAAATAAATTTTAATTCCTTGGAATTTCATTAATATCGACTATTATTACACAATATATCTATATTAATAAGCGCGCGGAAGAGAATAAGTACAAACCTTAATCTGTAAGGATTTTTTTATTTATGAGACATGCCTATAGCGCCAACAATAGCCAAATTCCCTTTTTGCAAGCCCACCTACCACGACGGGTGTGATTAAAAGTGTGTGGATCTGCTAAAATAGCGATATTTTTATTG
>CAZXJK010000325.1:0-3091 GCA_964640895.1 uncultured Methylomonas sp. | reverse complement strand
GACAAACAAAAATCCTACCCAAATATTGGATGCTTATTTATTTCCAAGTGCCTAAGTTAGATCACTGGCGCAGGATTTTTATTCGTATTCAAGGCGTTGAAACAGGCGCATAGCTAGCTACGCAACTGTTTCAACAACGCAGAAGACGGATAAAAAGACCAGCAAGTTGTCGAAATTATTTCGTGTACATTCCTTAGGGGCGTGCATGGAATAACTTCGGGAGGTTGTTTCATGCTTGTTCCTTATGCGCTTTCGTCCCTAAAGGTCGCTATCCATTAAATCACTAAGCATCTGCTTTTCTTCTTGGGTCAGTAAGCTGTATAGTTCTTGCCTGTTGATTGAGCGATCAGCAATACCGACATGACTAGTGCGTCGATAATTTTTTCGTCGTTCTATAGTACGACGACATTGTATGCGGCGTTCATGCTTAGGCCAAAGTAGGTAGTCTTGCTGAATCGCAGCTATCCAATTTGGGCTGCCAAATATATGTGCTATTAAGCGACGTTCGTTATAACGTCGTTCAGTACTACGACGGTTAGAGTTAGCTTGTCTTGGATCAATTGTAGTCATAGTGCTAATATGAATTGATTTGATAGATAAGTAATTTTGCTAAAGCTAGTGAAATCAAACTAATATGTTTTAATTCCACTAGGATTATTGATGTAGGTTGATATTAGTGGTTAATTACTCTAGGTAACTCTTTTGCATGCGCAACCCAGTTTTCAACTTGAGATAAGGCGGGCAAGCTGCGCACTAAATTTTTTGCTTCGTTAACTTCTTGCATTTTAGCATGCAAATTATCAGGTCTGCGTTGTGCCAGCTCAGGTACTGTATCAACACCAGCATGTTCTAGTAAGTCAGCATATTGAGTACCAACTCCTTTTACTCTGGCAAGGTCAGCGCGATTAACCCAATTTAAAATGAGTTTTTCACTGATGCCTGTTTTTGCCGCCATTTCTTTCCGCGCTTTTTTTTCACAACCTAGTTCAAGTAAGCTTTCAATTGAAGTAATACCTACATCTTCTAATTTTTTATCGTATGTTGCGCCGATACCTTCAATCTCTGATAAATGGGCCATATATTTCTCCTTAAATGTATTTTTTGTAATTGCTTGGGTACTTAAATTTGAAAACATACTAAATTTAGGAACGTGCATGGAATAACATCCCGAAGTGATAACGCAGGATTTTTGTATCAGATGGGATGAACTCGTAAGGCGCATAGTTATTCTACGCAACGAATGAGATCATCCCAGCTGATGCAAAAAGACTCGTTAGAAATCGGGCGGTTGTTTCATGCGCGTTCCTTACTTAGGGCAATGGAAAAATTAAATCATTCAAAATTTTCCAGAGATGCCACTAATACTGGCTTATCGGTTTTAAAAATTGGATGATTATTTATTTCCTGCTCCCTTAGTGCGTATTCCGTGAGTATTAAACCATAAACCAAGCCGTAAGTTGTGCTTTTCCTAGTAACTGTATTATAAAAAATATTTTTACAATGCAGAAGATACAGACTATGTAAACTAATTTGTGAATGATTGCATTATGAGTAGCTAATTAAGCTTCTAAGTCATCTAGGTATTTTTCAGCATCCAATGCAGCCATACAGCCTGCTCCTGCAGAAGTAATGGCTTGTTTATAGACTGAATCCATAACATCACCCGCAGCAAATACCCCGGGAATATTAGTTACCGTTGCATTGCCAGCGATACCGCTGTTTACTTGTAAATAGCCATGGTTATCCATAGTAAGTTGGTCTTTAAATATTTCAGTATTTGGACGATGGCCAATAGCGATAAATACGCCGTGCACATCTACTTCTTTAGTGCTGTCATCAAGTGTGCTTTTGATGCGCATGCCTGTCACACCCATGTCATCACCTAAAATTTCATCTAAAGTATGATTCCATTCAATCACTATATTGCCATTTTTAGATTTTTCAATAAGTTTATCTGATAAGATTTTTTCAGAGCGAAATTTATCACGTCGGTGAATAACAGTTACTTTTGAAGCAATATTAGCTAAATATAAAGCTTCTTCAACTGCCGTATTGCCACCACCAATCACGGCAACAGGTTTATTTCTGTAAAAGAAACCATCACAAGTAGCGCAAGCAGAAACCCCTTTACCTGCAAATTCTTCCTCTGAATCCAAACCTAAGTACATCGCAGATGCACCTGTAGCAATAATTAAGGCATCACAAGTATAGCTACCTGCATCGCCTATTAATTTAAAAGGGCGTTCCGATAATTCTGCTGTATGAATATGGTCAAAAATAATTTCTGTGTCGAAGCGTTCTGCATGTTTACGCATTCTTTCCATCAATTCAGGGCCTTGCACCCCTGCATCATCGCCTGGCCAATTATCTACATCGGTTGTTGTTGTAAGCTGTCCACCTTGCTGTAGGCCAGTTACCATAACGGGGTTGAGATTAGCGCGTGCCGCATACACGGCTGCGGTATAGCCTGCAGGTCCAGATCCTAAAATTAATAAACGGCAATGTTTGGCTTCACTCATGAGTCATTTTTCCTTTAAATATGATAGTTTGTTAATTGTTGAGCATTATGCTAGGTATTTGCATATTGGTAAAGCTTGAATTCGTATAATAAGTGCATAACCCTCTGCAAGTACTGACTAGCATAATACCTATTTGAATTAAGACAGATGAATTAAGACAGAACATAGGTGTAAAGTAAACAGTCACCAAACAATTTACAGAGGCTACAAATGAGCTATACACACCTACATCCTGAAGAAAGATATTATCTAGAAATTGAATTAAAAAAGGGAACTTCACATAATAAAATAGCCGAATCCCTGGGGCGAAGCCAAAGTAATATTTCACGAGAGATTAAACGCAATACAGGTCAAAAAGGCTACAGGCATAAACAAGCAGGAGGTTTGGCTCAAATGCGGCATAAAAATAAGCCTAAAGACGTTAAATTAACGGATGAAATAAAATGTATTGTTAATGCTCGTATTAAGGATGATTAGAGTCCTGAGCAGATTGCAGGGCGGTTAAAACAAGAGGGTGTTATTACTCGATGTTCCAGTTTTAATGGTTAGGCAGATAGCAAAAAAACAAGTAA
>CAZXJK010000324.1:0-3117 GCA_964640895.1 uncultured Methylomonas sp. | reverse complement strand
TTTTAACCGCTAAACTGTCCACTACTTTTGGGCAAATATGAAGGGTGCCGATAAATCACCCACTAATTTTTCATAAGGTGGTGGCGTTTGATATGGATTGACCTTCAATATCTCAAGAATTTTTTGAGCTTTATCTTTTAACCCGGAAGCGGATAGTTTTTTTGCATCTTTTTGTGCCTGTTTTGTATAGACTAACGTCCAACTCACCAATCAAGCTCTATCGAACAATCGGCAAGGCTCTCATTGAGTCCTTCTTGTATAGACTCGCGCATGTTTGGAACCGATAATAAATATAAAGTTTCAGATATGGCATTCCAGTCTTCTTCTGAAACTAAAACAGCATTACTTCTCTTTCCTGTTATGACAATTGGCTCGTGTGTACTAGCTGTCTCATCTATAAGACTATAAAGTTTCGCTCGTGCTTCAGTTACATTAACAATATTCATAGATCACCTCTTGATGCAAATATACGTTATTACGTACGTGAATTCAATTGATAACATATTTCGTAAACAAGTATCAATAACTAATTTCCTCAATAATAATTTTCTGACCTTTACCGTCCAATGTACTACTGCTTCCGCGCCTCAGCCAATAAACTTTGCATTTTTTCCAAGCCCATAGAGCGAGCTAATTGCACATTATCATCTGGGATTTTATCTGCATGTTGATAATTCGCTAATGCATCAGCAATACTTTGTTCACGAATTAAATGCAACATGGGATAGGGTGAGCGATTGGTATAGTTTGCAGGGTCAGTATCATCACTGTCAGCAAAACAATATTCAGGATGAAAGCTGGCTAACTGGTATACGCCCTCATAACCTTGCGCATCCATTAAGTCATTGGCTATTTCTACTGCATCTAGAAAATCATCGAAGTCTTGTAAAGCATCATTAAATATCAACAGAGTGGTCGCTATTTCACTTTGCTGATCAAGCCGTTCTGCTTCAAGCATTAAATCATGTAAGCATGGTTCTAGGGATTCCGCATCGCTCACTTGATAATGAATTTTACCCTGCTCAAAAACAGGTCGTGCAAAAGGACAGAAATTTAGCTCTATCACAACATGTTCTAACCAGTATTTTGTTTGCTTAATTATCTGTTCAATTTGAGTCATTACAATTTATATTTTTTAATATAAGAATGGCAGTCGTTAAACCTTGTTTGATTTATCTGGCTCCACCTAAAACAACGTACAAATGAGAAACTATAAATCAAGCTCCAGCTCTTTATCTAACAAATCAAGCTCCTCGTCACTCTCATCTAAATCCAACATCATTAAATCATCCACAGAAGTCGCGCCTTCGTTAATCTGGTAATCACGCCATTGTATATAAGATGCACGCATAAAAACATAAGGATCCACCGCCGCTTCATTAATAAATGCCAGTGCTTGCTCAGCATTAGAACGTGAATTAATTAAGCCGACTAATTGTATTGGCCAAATAACATAGCTGACAGGGTTGGTCGCAGCATCAACCAATTCGCCAGGAATAGCACGATAAGAGGAGGGGCCTAATAAAGGCAAGACAATGTATTCTCCTCTAGGAACTCCCCAAACAGCCAAAGTTTGCGCGAAATCTTCATCATGATTTTCAATCCCAGCATAATTGGCTACATTAATTAAACCGCCAAGACCAAAAATGGTATTAATCACAAAGCGCTCAAAATCATCACCCGCTTGCTTTGCCTTACCTTGCAAACTGTCGTTTAATACCGTTCTGGGCTCTGTTAAATTATTAAAAAAATTGGAGATACTTGTTTGCAGTATATTAGGAAAAACCCATTGGTATACTGTGATAATAGGTGATGAGATATAAGTATCTACGCCGTCATTAAAAGCATAGACATCGCGATTTAAACTTTCATACGGGTCATCAGGATTACGTTCAACCGCTGTATCTGCACCACCAGTGCTAGCACAGGATCCCAGCATAAGAGCTAAACCAATCATTCCAAGAGTGCTTCGAGAGAGAAACTGCATTTTAAAATAAAAGAGGGTTATTTTAATTAGAAAATTTCTCGATTTTAGCAGAAATCTCCATTATTAAAGCATCAAACCCTGATTTTTTTATCACCGCAACATATTCAGAACGCTTTAATGCCAAATCACTTACGCCATTGGTAATAATATTAATAATACGCCAATTATCACCCGATTTTTTCAGTAGGTAATCCATGCTGACATCTTTATCATCAGGTAGAACTAAGAAAGTGTGTACATAAATTTGCCCTGGCGATAATTGCTTTACCGACTCCACTGTAAAACTTTCACCCGAAAAATTTTTAAAGTAGTGCGCATAAGAGGTAATACTGAGGATACTAAATTTACGTACTAAGGCTTTTTTCTGCTCTTTGCTTAATTTGCGCCATTCTTTGCTCACTACGATACGAGTAATTTTAGTCAAATTATGGGTTTTAATCACAACTGGTTTTAATTGCTCAAAACGTTGCTCAAAGCTAAGCTTATCGCCTTGTTGCATCACATTTAGCAGTTCAGCTTGAAAACCTTCTACAACTTGACGGGCTACCGCTGTTTCATCAATCTCAGCTTGTACAGCTTGACTCAAAAAAAGCAAGAAAAACACATTTATTAGTTTTCTTAATGACATAATAACGTTTTAACCTTTCTGATAAATTCGACCCTTCCATCGCGAACGCTCACCACGTCAATAACGTATCGCAGAAGTCCAAGTCATTAGTAAATATAAACCGGCAATCACCGGCATTAATAAAGCCCACAATTTATTGAGCGTATAAAAATTTAAAGTCGGCAGGTACAACAAGCTCATCACAATATAGGCAAACAAAGAGAGTAGCCAAGCTTTGCAGCAATTTGAGCCGTTCCATCAGTCGATTCATCATCGACCAAAATAATATGTAAGCCCTGCCCTTGCTGTTGTAGCGCAACCAAAGTATCCGTAATAATACTCGCTTCATTTCTAGCGGGTATCACGACGGTAATATCACTTAAACCAACCGTATTTAAATCAACTACACCACCACCATCATTAAGCTCCAATATCTCTCTATTCCGCCATGACTGCCATGGCAATAAACAAGTTATTAGCCAAAGTAAAGCGGCTATTCCACTAAGAACCTCACTCATTTATG
>CAZXJK010000323.1:0-3134 GCA_964640895.1 uncultured Methylomonas sp. | reverse complement strand
AAATGGGTTTTCGCTGAGCCTGAAGACGAAGAATAAGTAATACGCTTTTTTAAGCCATTACTGAAGGCCCGTTAGTTTTATAACTTACGGGCTTTTTTTATGCCTGTTGGTGTGTGAATTTAGCCTATCTGGTCATATTCCATTATAATTTGTAGCATTTTTATCATACACGCGAGTATAAAATGCTAAGCCTGTTTTCCAATGTTTTTGCGCAGTACCATCAGCGTACTGCCCCAGCCTTTGTTATTGGTATTTTTCGTATTTTGTACGGAATAGTTGCCTTCCAAGAAATTCTTTTCTTACTGTATTTTAATCATCTGATATTTGACCCTATCCCGTACATTGATGTGGAGTTTCCTATGATTCCATTATTTTTGTGTTTGTGGGCGGTGGTGGCGGCCTGTTTAACTGTGGGGTATCGTAGTCAGTTTTCGATTATGGCCAATTATTTGTTCTGGATAGTCTTTGTTAATTTTACGCCGATGCAACGTGATTTTGATGGTGGTTTTGACTTATTTATGATCGGTGTAGGTTTTTTTCTTATCTTTATGCCAATTGGACGAGCATTGTCGGTAGATAATCTATTGTATAAGTTGCAGTTTAAATATAAAGATAAGCCACGTATGCCGAGCACAGCCAGTGCTTTAAGCTTATTGTTTCCTGTTATGGTTTGTTTGGGGTTCTTGTATTTTGATTCGGCAATACATAAATTATTTGCTGAGCATTGGCGCAATGGCTTGGGCGGGTGGTTGCCCTCTACAATGCCATATTATATTTCGGCTCTGGATTTATCTTGGATGCTGAATAATGAAGTGTTGCAAAAAAGCATAGGCTATCTAATATTGGTATTTCAATTTACCTTCATTTTTTTATTTTATCGCCGTTCGTTTCGTCCTGTTTTTTTACTGGTTGGTGCGGGCTTGCACTTTGGCATTACCATTAGTTTGAATATATACCCTTTCGGCTTAGGGATGTTGTCGGTTTATATTTTGATGGTGCCTTTTTCTTGGTGGTCTGCTCTAGCAGATAAAATTATTTATAAAGAGCCTCAGTTGGCTGTTTATTATGATGGTGACTGCCCTTTATGTAACCGCACTGCGACAGTCATCAATCATTTTGATTTTATGCGGGGAGTGGCTTTTAATGATTTGCAGTCTCATGTTGGTGTCGTTCCAGAGTTGCAAAAGTATGATGAAAAAATTTTGTTGGCTGATTTGTATGCTGTAGATTTACAAGGTAATGTTTTTTCAGGGGTTGATACCTATATACAGGTTTTCTTAAAGATGCGTTATTTGGTGGTGGTTGCATGGATAATGCGTTTACCAGGAATATATCATTTGGCCAAGTTAATATATCGGCGTATTGCAGATAATCGTGTGCGTAACGTTTGTGATGCAACATGTATGCCTAAGGTTGTTGCTCGGGATTATCCGCTCGATTTATATACTCAAATTTTTGAAAACTATGCAGTACAAAAGCCTAAGCAATTTAAGTATAAAATGGCAAAGATCTTTATGGTTATGGTTATTTTGCAATTAAATAGTAGTGTGCATTATGGTTTTTTGTATCGGTTTTATGATTTATCTGCTGTAGAAAGCCCTTTGGTAAATCAGGCGCGTTTGTTAAGTAATGCTGTTCTAATGTTATCTACGACATTTTTAGGCATTACTCCGCATGCCTTATACCTGCATGATCATTTTGAAGGCTATGATGATTTGATTGCAATTACTTATATCGATGCTGATGGTAATGAGCAGTGGCTGCCTTTTGTTAATGAGCAAGGACGAATGTTGGCTCCAAACTGGGGGAGAGTGCATTCTATGTGGGCTAATATTGCAGTGACACCCAATATCAATACGGATAGATTACATAAGTTTATTATGAAAGTAACTGCATTTTGGGGGAAAAAAGTAGGGTTGGATCTTAATCAGGCACGATTTATTATTAAGCATAAAAACATCTCCGCACCCGCGCAATGGCGCGAGAATTTAAGGCAAGAAAATTTAGCGGGCGAATGGAAAAATATTGGTACTGCCATTTGGCAGGATAAGCATGTCAAAATAACAATGCAATTGTCAGGGTTAAAGGTAAGTCATTAAATATGCTAAAAATTATTGCTTAAGCTGTTGCATTTGTTAAATTGATACTGGATTGATATTGGTTGATATTTTATATTGAGCGCAGGTAATCTACCGAAGTCTGCATTAGAAAGGATCGAGTAAATACAAAATGGTGTTGCGTCAAAACTAATGTCATGATATAAATTACCCGTGCTTTTGATTAGTACGGAAAAACAATAATAAACTTAAATCCTGAGGAGGATGTCATGAAAAAAGTATTATCTCTACTAGCTATATCTCTAATGTTAATCGGTGGAACTGGATGCATGGATGATCCAGATGGCAGCAAGCAACAAGTTTCTAGCTCTATTTCTTTATAATAGTTTAGAAATAGGGGCTACCAACTTAAGACGGGACATACGACAGGAGTGAAATCGCTTTAGCTATTTCCGAAACAGCAATAGCTGAAGCTATTGTGCTCCAGCCTTTCATTTTGTATTCCATTTGTCCCGCCTTAAGTTGGTAGCCGAAATAGGTTTTAAAAAAAGCCCGAGTTTTATCTCGGGCTTTTTTTTGTTTGAAATAAAGTGTGGAATATCAACTAGAGGATCTAATTAACATCAATTTGTTGTTTGTTGAGAAATTTTTCAGCATAGGTTAAATAAACTTTTTTCTCTATAAAAGCAGCATAAATGTCCGGATCTATGTGACCATCTTCTTGCATTTTCTTTAGAATAAATAAGGCTTCAGATAGTTTCTTGGCATTTTTGTAGGGACGATCTTTTGCGGTAAGTGCTTCAAAAATATCTGCAATAGCCATGATTCTAGCGGGTATTGACATCTGCTCTCGAGTTAGGCCGTTTGGGTAGCCCTTGCCATCCATGCGCTCGTGGTGGCCACCTGCGTATTCGGGGACTTTTTTGAGGTGTTTGGGGAAGTTGGTTTTATCTAACATTGCAATAGTTGCTGAGATATGATGATTGATTATATTTCGTTCTTTTTCGGTTAGTGTGCCCTTGCTAATGGTTAAATTTTGTACCTCGTTTTCTGTTAATAAAGGTTGTTCTTTGCTTG
>CAZXJK010000322.1:0-3160 GCA_964640895.1 uncultured Methylomonas sp. | reverse complement strand
AGAAATTCTTGTTATGAAGAGCCTGCCAATGCTTTCTGTTCACTGCCGCACAGGCAGCTTAGAAATGCTGATTTATTATCTGAGCAACTGTTCACAGGTTCACTGCCGCACAGGCAGCTTAGAAAACTCGAATCAGCTATCCATTCCATGCCCAAGTGTTCACTGCCGCACAGGCAGCTTAGAAAGTTTCATAGTGCGGCGAGCTTCCAGAATTGCTGTTCACTGCCGCACAGGCAGCTTAGAAAAAGGTACATCCATTACCCAAGCAGCTGTTAGAATGCTGGCTTCGGCCGGCGTATTAATTGGCTTTAGTGGTAACGGTGGCACACACCTGATAGCTGCCAATGAAATAGAATGGCTATCGCCACAAAGTGAATACCGCCCCACGGAATATGTGCAAGGCTGGATGAGTTTCTGGTTTGAGCAAGAAAAACGCCTGCAAGTCGCCAAGCAATTTCAACAGCAACGCATTCACTATATGCAAAAAGTCTGGGGCAAAGATCGTGACTTGAAAAATGAAGGCTTTAGTATCGATGATGCCGATATTCAAAAAGCTCTCGACAACTTTTCCGCCAAAATAGAGCCCTGCCCTGATGTCACCAAACTGTTATTAATCGAAGCGCAATTCACCAAAACCCTGTATCGCATTGCCGCCCAGCACACCAAGCAAAAAGGCTTTGTGCGTCAACATGACAGCATGGATGATGCCAATGACTTTTTAAATCATGGCAATTATTTAGCTTATGGGCTGGCAGCAACCACTTTATGGGTATTAGGTATACCGCATGGCTTTGCGGTCATGCATGGCAAAACTCGGCGTGGTGCGCTGGTATTTGATGTCGCGGATTTAATCAAAGACACGTTGATACTGCCTTGGGCATTTATCTGCGCTAAAGAGCAAGCCACTGAACAAGAATTTCGGCAGCAATGTTTGCAGAATTTTACTCAGCATAAGGCCTTGGATTTTATGTTTGATACGGTCAAGGAAGCCGCCTTAAAAGGGACAGAATGATGGTAATAGTGAACGACTTGGACTGGCTTCAAGCTAAAACTACCTTTGCACTGGGCTTAATTAATCAGTGGCAAGATTCCCAACACACATTTAAAGATAGGGCTAGTTTATGTAAACGACGATCCCGCGTCCAAAGCAGCGCATTTTTCTGCAAAAAAGTAGAGGCTAACAGGTGCAAATCAACAAACCCAATCCCTTTGCCCATTAATTTATTATGTTCTAAACAATACAGTGCTTCATCATGTGTTGCCTCAGCTATCTGCGGTAAGTTTTTTAATAAACTCAAAAGTTGATTCCTATTATGCAAACAACCACAAGCCAGCTCTCCCCGAACCATAGGGTGCATCAACACTTGGTTATGTTTAAGCAAGTTGACCAACTGCGCATCATTAGCACGCAGATGATCAACCCAAATAGAGGTATCAACCAGTATGTTAGCCATTACTTAGGCAAGCCAGCTTGCCGACGAGGAACCAGCTCAAGGTCAGGCTCAGAACCGCCCAATAATGCCAGCCTTTGCGCACTTTCCCGCTCAATTAAAGCTTTTAAACCTTCTCGTAATAATGCGGTCTTCTCATGGACTCCCGTTAATTCAACGGCCTTAGCATATAAATCATCATCAATATTTAAAGTGGTACGCATAAACAGATCCCGTAGTCATCAATTTATGCATCATTATATGCCTTTTTCCATGCTTAGCTTTATTTTTACTGTACTTGACGTTTTATCATGATAAGCAAGCGAGTCAAATAATATGAAATTTTTTAAACTAGCCCCAGTTTTCAATAGCCAAGTTTTCAACTCGGCTGAACTCTTTGGTATTGTTAGTGACAACAATCAAGTTCAAAGTCAAAGCATGTGCAGCAATCCACAGATCATTACCACCAATAATAGTGCCTTGCTTTTCCAACGAACTACGAATATTTGCATACGTTTTAGCCACTGCTACCGAAAGAGCTTGCACAGGAAAACGATCTCCCAAGCACTTGACATTCTGCAAAGCAGCCTCGGTTTCCCGGCTTTTCAACGCTCCGTTATAAAGTTCGCCAAAAGTAATAACAGAAATAACAACTTCACCCCATTGCAAGGTGCGAAAACGCTCTGCAATAGCAGGAGGTCGACGATTTTTCAAATAAATACAAACAGAGCAATTAACCATGATAGTCACCTTCGTATCTCAATGTGAACACAAAGCCTTAAATAGAACTCGACGCGTGTTAGATGCTTTTGCTAATCGTATTGGTGGTCGTACTTGGCAATGTGCAGAACTACCCAGCAAATCAATTGAATGGCAACAACAGATAAAAAGCTATGCCATTAAGTTAAAAAATCTTTTGCCACAAATTCATGAGCTATTTACTTCACCCTCATTTCGACCCGCAATCACCTATTCCCGAATGAGTTTAATGCTTGCCGATCATTTTTACTCATCACAAAATAAAGACCTCAATTGGCATAGCAGCGTAAAACTATTTGCTAATACCGATCATCAAAATAACCTTAAACAACAACTGGATGAACATTTAGTTAAGGCACCTGGAAACAAATAATCATCCATCTTTACTAGTTTTTTTGTCCGTCATCAGTACTGTAGCAACAGTTACGTAGCCTGCTATGCGCCTATTGCTACAGCACTGATGACAAACAAAAATCCTGCCCAAATATTGGATGCTTATTTATTTCCAAGTGCCTAACGTTGCTAAACAAGCAAAAACAAATATCAAAAAGCTACCCGAGCTTGAAGGTATCTTTAATCGGAATATTCGAGTCATAAACAATAAAAAAATCAGCAAAAAAAGCCCCCAGAAGTATAAGTACCCAAGCATAATTACTTTAACATTTTACTTGTCTTTATTTCTCATCTTCAGCGTTGCATAAATAGTTACGTAGCCAGCTATGCGCCTATTTATGCGTCTTGAAGATGAAAAAAAATCCTGCGTATTGTAGTCAAATTAATTATGCTTGGGTACTTAGATGGCAAGATGATGCTGTTAGTCGTATCAAAAAATGGAAATATGAAGAAAAGGACTTAGATAAGCATCAATTTGGTTTTTTTGCCGTCAATATGGCATCTACGGGTAAAGGAAAAACCTTTGCCAATGCAAAAATCATGCAATCCCTTTCAGCAAGTGAAGAAAGTTTACGCTA
>CAZXJK010000321.1:0-3170 GCA_964640895.1 uncultured Methylomonas sp. | reverse complement strand
GAAGAAGCTATTGTTTTTGATGCTCTTTTTCAAATTGGTTTTTGATCGTTGTTATTGAGCCAAAATCAACAATTAATGAGGTATCTGTGCCTTGATATCGAACATGCACTTTTTTGATTGAATGACTCTCTCCAATATCTAAATCCTGTTCAGATAGTTCTGCTAGACCGTCATTCGAAAGAGAGGTCAATAGTTTATCTAGTTGCCCAACAAGTTTTTCATCTAACAGTGATTCTACTGATTGTTCCCTCATGGCTGAAATATCAGCTAAGCCCATGCCATAGGCTGATAACACGCCTGCAAGAGGGTGCAGTAATACTTGAGTAATACCTAATGCATCAGCGACTAAACAGGCATGTTGACCACCAGCACCGCCAAAACTATTCAAGGTATATTGGGTAATATCGTACCCTCTTTGGACTGAAATCTTTTTGACTGCATTGGCCATGCGATCAACAGCAATACGTAGAAAACCTTCAGCTACTTCGTGCACACTACGGCTATCACCGGTTATTTGGTTGATTTCTTTAGCCATCTGCATAAAGTGCTGTTCAACCACCTTGGAATCTAAAGGTTCATCGCCATTTAAACCAAAGACTTTGGGGAAATAGTGGGGCTGAATTTTCCCCAACATCACGTTACAATCAGTAACAGTTAGTGATCCCCCTCGTCGATAACTGGCTGGGCCAGGGTTTGCACCTGCTGATTCGGGGCCTACCTGGTAACGTCCACCGTCAAAGCATAGAATCGAACCACCTCCGGCTGCGACTGTATGAATACGCATCATAGGAACACGCATACGCACGCCGGCGACAACTGTTTCAAAACTGCGTTCAAATTCTCCATCAAAATGACAGACATCTGTCGATGTTCCGCCCATATCGAAGCCGATAATCTTGTTAAATCCAGCTAATTGTCCGCTACGTGCACAGGCGACAACACCACCTGCAGGCCCGGATAATATGGCATCTTTACCCTCAAAGAAATGAGCATCGGTTAATCCTCCGTTTGATTTCATAAACAGAATGCGACTTTTTTCTAGTTCCTCGGTAATTTGCTGGACATACCGTTTTAGAATCGGTGATAAATAAGCATCGACAACACAAGTGTCTCCACGACCAACCAGACGCATCATGGGGCTGACTTGATGAGAAATGCTTATTTGAGTGTAACCAATTTTTTGCGCTAGTTCAGCAACTTGTTGTTCATGTTCATGGAAGCGGTAACCATGCATGAATACGATGGCACATGATCTGATGCCGTCGTCGTAGGATGTTTGAAGTTGACGGCGAGTATCTTTAATATTTAATGGTGCAATTACGTTGCCATCGGCTCCAATTCGTTCATTAACTTCAATGACCTGTTCATAAAGTCGTTCCGGTAAGATGATTTCCCTAGCAAAAATCTTTGGTCTAGCCTGATAACCAATTTGTAAGGCATCCCCAAAACCACGAGTAATAAGTAACACGGTTCTTTCACCTTGACGCTCTAATAAGGCATTGGTGGCAACCGTGGTGCCCATTTTGATCACATTAATTTGTTCTGAAGGTATAGGGTCTTGGTTGTTGAGACCCAATAGTAAACGGATACCTTGCAAAGCGGCATCTTTGTATCGTTCAGGGTTTTCTGACAATAACTTATGGGTAATAATTTTGCCCTCTGGGGATTGTGCGACAACATCTGTAAATGTGCCACCACGGTCAATCCAGAATTGCCATTTTTGTTGATTTTTTGATTGAGTTTTCATGCTATCCCTAAGAGTGTCTAATGCGATAAATCAATTGGCCTACCCAACACATGATAAGTCCACTAAAGCCTGCAATTAACCAAATCCCCATGCCTGATGCAAAAAGATCAAAATGAAAAGAACTACCTGCGGCTTTAAAAATATTGATTAAACCTAAAATAAAGCTAATCCATACCACAATACCTAACAAGCAGTTTGATAGCATGCTATTGGGGGTGTGATTAAAAGTGCGAGGTTTTGCTAAAATACACTTATTTTTATTGCGCCTCATTATGACATCAAGTAAAGACCAAAAATTTGTAGACCGCCTGAACCAGCATCCTAAATTACGAAACCGAGTAGAATCCTTACTCAACGTTGTAGAAAATGCGGCAGGAGATTGCACCAAAGCGGATGATGCAGAGCGCTACGTTATTGAAGAATTAAGAAAAATGGGGAATGATGCTCTCCATTGCTGGGGTGATACAGCGGTGAGCAATAGCACTAAAAAACTACAAGAAGCAGAGCCTCATGGTCTTCAGGGTCATGGAAAAAAAAGTCCATTGGCACTCGATCTTCGGAAAAATAGAAGTGATTGAGTCTATTTTTCATTATTTGGGACAACAAATACGGCCTTTTCTTAATTCATCAGAATTGACAGCGCGTTGCTGTTCTATGCCTTTACAGAGAGTCATCACGGATTTTGGTGCCGATCATGCCTTCGGTCAAGTGTCTATGAAATTAGAAGAACACTATGGTATCGAAATGCCCGTGAGTAGTATTCGTAAGGTCACTGAATATCATGGCCAACAAATGCACAATCAAAGAGAAATATTACCCCTCCCTGAAAAAGAAAGTTGTCTGCAACAAGTTGTTGAAATTGATGGCTGTATGTTACCTATCGTCACGATGAGAGAAGATGAAGGCGATCAGCGTAAAAAGAAAACGTTACATTGGAAAGAAGCCCGTTTGGCTTTGGCTCATGAGCAAGGAAGCGTTTCACCCAAATTTGATGCGACTTTCGAAGGCGGTGTTGAAGCAGCAGGGCAATCATTATTAAATTGCGCTTATCGGGTAGGGTTCGGAACGAATACAAAAATACACGGTGTGGGTGATGGAGCCTCATGGATTGAAAGTCAAATGAAAGAAAAGTTTGGATCACAGGCCAATTACCTCATTGACTTTTATCATGTCTGTGAATACTTGTCAGAAGCATCAATAGGCTGCGCAGCAAATGATCATAGCTGGATCGAGACTCAGAAGGAATATTTAAAAAACAACCAATATGCGCGGGTTATTGATGCGCTGAGTGCTCATGTAGAGGCAGAAGATATTGACAATGCAAAAGCCCCTGTGCGTGCTTGCCATCGTTATTTAAGCAATCGTACCAATCAATTGGATTACAAAGGAGCCATCGAAAAAGGGCTGCCTATTGGTTCTGGTG
>CAZXJK010000320.1:0-3228 GCA_964640895.1 uncultured Methylomonas sp. | reverse complement strand
GAAGATCATACCCGGCATGACCGTGCAAGTTAGTATTATTACTGGCTCTAAAACTATTCTAGATTATTTGATGAAACCGGTTAGTCGGGGTTTTAAAAATGCTTTTCAGGAGCGGTGAGGTTCGGGATGAGGACTCAGCATAGAATAACTATGCGCCTCATGAGTTCATCCCATCTGATACAAAAATCCTACCTTATAATTTCGGGATGTTATTCCATGCACGTTCCTTATCTAGCACAGCGTAGATAACGTTACCCAGCATATAGGACTACTTTGTCGGATAACGTTTTTAATGCTGCGCAATAAAAAAGCTAATCCAAGCTACAAGCTACACAAAATTTCAGTTTTAATTTTGTAAGAATGCTTTAAGAACCGAAAACATTATCTAGTTTTTTAATTCTTTTAACTTTGCCTGTGCTTTTTCAAAGCCAGTAAATTTCACTCCACCAGCAACTGCTTTTTCCAAGACCTGCTTAGCTTCCTCGGTTCTGCCACTAGCCGCATAAATCATCCCTAAATGATATTCAAATTCAGGAAAGTCAGGGACTATGGCAACGACTCTTTCCATAGCAATAACAGCACCTTCATACTCACCATTTAAATAACTAAGCCATGCATAGGTATCCAATAATGCTGGGACTTTATAGTTTTTAAAGGTTTTTACCAAACTTAATGCATATTTTAAGCGCTCAGTATCATCCGATGTATTGGCAATTAAAGCCGCCAAATTATTAGCAGCAATTTTATTATTTTGGTCAACTTTCAATAAACGGGCATAAGTATCTATTGCAGCATCTAGCTCTTGGTTTATTTCATAAGTACTAGCAAGCCCAAGTAATAAACTGGTCTCTTCAGGTAGCTCTCGCAAGCCTGACTTAAATATTTCTTTGGCTTTTTTATAATTTTTCTGTGCCACATAAAGAGAAGCTAAATTACGATAGCCTGCTGCAAACTTCTTATCTAAGCCAATGACATTTTCAAAAACTAGCTTCGCCCTATCTGCTTGTCGTGCTGCATTAATAACTACCCCTTTAAGATTTAACAAAGGTGCATTGTTTGGGTTCTGAGCAATCAAGGTATCCAGCATTTTCTCTGCTTGTTTCGGTTCCCCCATTGCCAAGTAACTCTTAGAGAGCTGAGATAATACTTCAATATCTAATGGTTTCAGTAACAATACTTTCTTATACTCAGCAATTGCTAATGAATATTTCTGCTGCGCAAAAAAGACTTGGCCAAGCTTATACGCAGACAAGCCAGTATTATTTGTATCCGCTATTGATTGAGCCGAAGCAACTGCTTTATCCCATGCTTTTGTCCTAATATACAAATCAACTAGCATGACCCTAACATCAGTATTTTCTTTACTGGAAAGGTCCATAGACTCTAATAATTCAATAGCAGCTTGATCATCTTTGTTTCTAACTAATAAGCGTGCTAAGTTCTTTCGGACTTGGGTATTTCCTGGGTTTAGAATTAAAGCTTTTTCTAACGAATCTTCAGCTAAATCAAAATAGCCACTTTTAAAATGGGCATTCGCAGACAGCATAAATGCTTTTTCAGAATCAGGGTCATTACGCATCACCGTACGCAAATCAGCAATAGCAGCCTCAAAGTCTCCCTTACCCACTAATAATGTAGAACGTAACATCAAAGCCTCTGAATTTCCAGAGTCCTGAGCAATAATATTATCAAGTATTTGACTCGCTTTCGCCGTATCACCCTGCTGCATAGAAAAACTAGCTAATAAGTTATTTGCTTTTAACCCTGCGTCACCCTCTGCATCAAGTCTAACGACCTCATTTAGCTCGGCAATGGCTTGCACAGGCTTATTTTTATATAAACTCACTAACGCAAAACGAAAATCATAGCTTTCAGGATTTTCACTAATAAACTTTTTAAGTGCCTGTTCAGCTGCTTCAACTCCTCTTTGTTGCAATAAAAATTCACTCAAGGCTAATTTTGGCTCAACAGCAACTGGCTTTAACGCAATATAGTTATGTAGCACTTGCTCTGCTTTATCCAAATTTCCCCAGGCAATATAAAATTTTGCAAAATTATAATGTAATGCTGCATTATCAGGAAAACGTGTAACCAATGAAGCAAAAACACTCTCAGCTTCCGAAAATGACTTTAAGGCAACCAAGTAATCAATCTTAAAGAGCGCCAAACTTAATTCATCAGGATGTTTTAATATCGCACTATCTAATAGCTCCAAGGCATCTTTAAATTGCTTCTTATTGGCATATTGCTTAGCTAATATCACTGTCGCTTCAATATTACCAGGGTCACTTACTAATACAGAATGAATAATTTCCTCAGACTTTTTTAACTCTCCCTGATGCATATATATAGCTGCTTGCAAAATTAAGGCATCCGTATTATTTACATCGGCAACCAAAACCAGTTCTGCTTTAGCCATGGCCTTATCAACCTGGCCACTAAATAAGAAAAGTTTGCCTAATTTATTTTGCGCCTCAAGATGAACAGGATTTGTCTCCACAACACCCAACAGCATACCGTACATCTTACGCCAATTTTGTTGTTTCTCAGCTAATAACGCCATCAAATATTTAGCTTCAATATTTTTTGGGTTGATTTGTAAAACATTTTTTAATTCAACACGCGTTTTATCATAATTATTATCATTAAAATAAGCTTGTGCTCTCTCTAAATATTTCTGCTCCCTATCTTCAGAGCCACCACACGCATTTAGCAGCAAAAAAGAACTTAATAAAACTACCCGTAATTTTCCAGTAGAAAACATAATAAACCCCTTAAGAATAAATAGATAAAAAAACACCAAAATTTAACATGCAAAAAAAGGCTAATACTCTAAGAACGCTGAACATATAAGCATCTCGATGAAATAAGTATTCCAGAGCATAACCCAAGCAAAATAAATAAAATAATGCACGCGCAACAAATTCAACTTCCACAACGAATAATGCTGCTATCACAAAAAGTAAAACTAAAACGTCCTGAGTAGTCAATTTAAAATAAGTTTTCCGAGTTACTTTAATTGCGACTGTGACAACTATAAGTAACAAAATAAAAAAAAAATCAACCACACTAAGCAGCAACTCTTGTAAATAAGGGGCATTAAATAACTGATAACAGCCCACAAGTACCGAACTATAAATACCAACACGAATAAGAATATCCTGAACTTTGTTGGGTACCCATTTTAAAATTAAGAGTGCAACTAGCAGAAAAATTAGCTCTAAATAC
>CAZXJK010000319.1:0-3239 GCA_964640895.1 uncultured Methylomonas sp. | reverse complement strand
CTTCTAAGGGAGGAAGAGATACTGCTTGTACAGAACTAGTTACTAACACTAATCCTGCCAACAGCATAAAGGTCTTAAAACTAATTTTTTGTATCATGATCATAATCTCCAAATTAAGTTGAAATTACAGCGTAATTTCATAATCAAATGCGCAACCCAGCTATCTCACTTAACAACCTTAATCCAGAGACCTGAAGCTTTCCGTCCCTACTTCGCAATAGGTTTGGCAACAATAGAGCCAAGTCATCAAAAAAATTTTTATTTACCACTAGTAAGAAAAAAAACACCTACTATAATTATTTTGTACATGAACAAAACTAGCTAACCGCCCTGCAAAAGCGCTAACTTAAATTTTATTTTCTGCAATAAACAAAGCTCCATTCTCAGAGTATCATAGGATGAGCCGTGTTTTCTATTGTCCCCAAGGGCAATATTGACAATAATAAAATTGTAATGTACTCATTTTCAATACTATTTTAAATGAGTTAATTAGCCTCTAATTAACTCATTTTTCTACCGTTCCTTCCTTTTAATAGTCAGTACCTCCCTTGAAATTTCCTCCTCTACCCCAAAAATAGGATTAACAGTACAATTTAAAAGGTAGGTAAGAACAAATGAACCCAGAAAAACTAACCAGTAAATTCAAAGGCGCACTCAATGATGCGCAAAGTTTAGCCTTATCTAAAGATCACCAGTTTATTGAAGGCGTACATGTGCTGCTAGCCATGTTAGAACAACAAGGTGGCAGCATTAAGCCGCTATTGGCACAAGCGAACATCAATACCCAAACTTTAACTGAACTACTCAGTAAAGAACTGAGTACCATGCCTTCCGTTGCAGGTGTAGGTGGTGATGTACAAATCTCCAATGATTTATCAAAACTATTAAACCTAACTGAAAAACTGGCGCAAAAACAAAACGACAGTTTTGTGTCTAGTGAAATGTTTTTATTGGCTGCCTGTGAAAACAAAGGTCAGCTGGGTAATGTGCTAAAACAAGCAGGCATTAAGCAACAAGCCATTGAACAAGCAATTACCAATGTGCGTGGTGGTGAAAACGTACATGATGAAAATGCAGAAGACCAACGTCATGCCCTGAAAAAATATACGATTGACCTCACCGAACGCGCCGAACAAGGCAAGCTAGATCCCGTCATTGGTCGTGATGATGAAATTCGTCGTACTATTCAGGTATTACAACGCCGCACCAAAAACAACCCAGTCTTAATTGGTGAGCCCGGTGTTGGTAAAACAGCAATTGTTGAAGGCTTGGCACAACGCATCGTCAATGGCGAAGTACCAGATGGTATTAAAAGCAAACGGGTATTGTCGCTAGACATGGCTGCTTTGATTGCTGGCGCTAAATTTCGTGGTGAATTTGAAGAGCGTTTAAAAGCTGTTTTAAATGATTTATCCAAACAAGAAGGCCAGATTATTCTCTTTATAGATGAATTGCACACTATGGTCGGTGCTGGTAAAGCGGAAGGTGCGATGGATGCAGGCAATATGTTGAAACCTGCACTGGCACGGGGTGAATTACACTGTGTCGGTGCCACAACGTTAGATGAATATCGCAAATATATAGAGAAAGATGCCGCCTTAGAGCGTCGCTTCCAAAAGGTATTAGTAGAAGAACCTTCAGTAGAAGATACCATTGCTATCTTGCGCGGTTTAAAAGAAAAATACGAAGTGCATCATGGTGTGGATATTACTGACCCAGCCATTATTGCAGCGGCACAATTATCACATCGTTATATTGCTGATCGGCAATTGCCAGATAAAGCCATTGACTTGATTGATGAATCCGCTAGTCGTATTCGTATGGAATTGGATTCTAAACCCGAAGTGATGGATAAATTAAGTCGGCGTTTAATTCAATTAAAAATTGAACGTGAGGCGATGAAAAATGAATCTGACGAAGCCTCCAAAAAACGCTTAGTCACTTTGGAAGCACTGATTCATGCTTTAGAAAAAGAATATGCTGATTTAGAAGAAATTTGGAAAGCCGAGAAAGCTGCTTTACAAGGTTCTGCCAATATTAAAGAACAGCTGGAACAAGCCCGCTTTGCAATGGAAACTGCGCGTCGTAATAGTGATTTAACCAAAATGTCGGAATTACAATATGGCAGTATTCCGGAATTGGAGCGGCAGTTAGATCTTGCTTCACAAGCTGAAATGCAAGATATGACCTTGTTGCGCAATAAAGTCACCGAGGAGGAAATTGCCGAAGTAGTGTCCAAATGGACAGGCATTCCTGTGGCAAAAATGCTGGATGGCGAACGTGATAAGCTATTGAATATGGAGCAACATTTGGCAGATCGCGTGATTGGACAATCCGAAGCATTGAAAGCAGTGAGTAATGCGGTGCGTCGTTCACGCGCCGGTTTATCTGACCCAAATCGACCCAATGGTTCCTTCTTGTTTTTAGGCCCTACAGGTGTTGGTAAAACTGAACTCTGCAAAGCGTTGGCAGATTTCTTATTTGATACTGAAGATGCCATGATTCGCATTGATATGTCCGAGTTTATGGAAAAACATTCTGTTGCACGTTTGGTTGGTGCCCCTCCAGGCTATGTTGGTTATGAAGAAGGCGGTTATTTAACCGAGGCAGTACGTCGCCGTCCCTACTCGGTTATTTTATTAGATGAAGTAGAAAAAGCGCATGCCGATGTGTTTAATATTCTGTTGCAAGTGTTGGATGATGGTCGTTTAACAGATGGTCAAGGCCGCACTGTTGATTTCCGTAATACCGTTATCGTGATGACCTCTAACTTAGGCTCGGATTTAATTCAGGAACTAGCAGGTGAAGATAACTATGACATCATGAAGCAAGCGGTGATGGAAGTTGTCGGCACCCACTTTCGCCCCGAATTTATTAACCGGATTGATGAAGCAGTAGTGTTCCATCCATTAGGGCAGGCACATATCCTCTCCATTGCTAAAATCCAAATACAGTTCTTAGAACAACGCCTTAATGAACGCGATATTAAAATGCATATTTCTGATGCAGCACTTGATAAAATTGGTGCAGCAGGGTTTGACCCAGTGTTTGGTGCGCGCCCTCTTAAACGTACCATTCAACAAGAACTGGAAAATCCACTTGCACAAGATATTTTAGCAGGTAAATTTAGCGCGGGTGATACTGTTAGTATAGAGTTAATTGATGATGAATTAAGCTTTGTAAAAAGATAAGGCACTTGGAAATAAATAAGCATCCAATATTTTGGCAGGATTTTTGTT
>CAZXJK010000318.1:0-3243 GCA_964640895.1 uncultured Methylomonas sp. | reverse complement strand
TTCTGACCATCTTTCGCTTATTTAACCCCTTATCAATTTGGCGAAGGTATTGAATGATATAAAACCAATTTTAATTGCTGAAGATGATGATTATGGATTCAATCAAAGTATTGAATTTTCACTGGACTCTGCAAAAAGCATGAATGCCACCCGCGTCTTATTAGTTGAAGATGACCTAGCTGATCAAATGAGTTTTAAACGTTTTGTCAAAAAAAATGCATTGCATTATGACTACGCTATTGCTGGCTCACTCGCTGACGCGATTACTTTACTGGAAAGTAACTCCTACGACATTATTTTAGCTGACCATTCCTTAGGTGATGGCACTGCTTTCGATTTATTTGCTCACATTACATCAACCCCACTCATTTTTATTACTGGTAATGGTACTGAACAAACAGCGGTTAAAGCTTTAAAGGCAGGCGCGGCTGATTATCTAAGTAAAGATATTGATGCCAATTATTTACAATTAATCCCCATTACCATTGAAAATGTTCTTAAAGCACAAGCAATCAAAGCTGAATTAACTCGTTATCAAGTAGGCCTAGAAGCGCTAGTTGAGCAGCGTACCCAAGAGTTAGAAACAGAAATTGAACGCCGTAAAAAAATTGAAACGCAGTTACGTTTATTAGCCATTACCTTTGAAACTCATGAAACTATTGTTATTACTGATGCCAAAGCCAAGATTATCAAAGTAAATAAAGCCTTTAGTAAATTGACTGGCTACTCAGCAACAGAGGTTATTGGTAAAAGAATGAGCATATTGAAGTCTGGTAGACAATCACCCGATTTTTATAAAGATATGTGGAAAAAATTAATCACTACGGGCGAATATGAGGGTGAATTATGGAACCGTAGTAAATCAGGAAGAATCTACCCTGAATATTTAACGATTACGGCTGTAAAAGATGACGCAGGCATTGTGAGTAATTATGTTGGTATTTTGACAGACATCACCTTACAATCAGCCATGCTAAATTTATCACCCAGAAAATTCAATATGAAATTAATAAAGTGTATTATATGGATAAGGTTGAACACCACTGTTCATGCAGTATGGGCTTCACCATGTTCCCAAGTGCAGATTTGACAACCGAACTTATCATGCAGCAAGCAGATAAAGCAATGTACGCAGCCAAACATGCTGGTAAAAATAGGATTTGTTTTTATGATAAAGGCGAAGCTATTTTACTTTAAGAAAATTTTTAGCAGTTGTTTTGCGATAACAAGTCGAACAAGGGCACTTTCAGCATCCCATGCGATATACGAAGAAGCTCACCTCTAACTCCCAATAGGAATTGCCAACACTTGCCCTATTCTAATTTTATTACTACGTGCAATCATATTAGCTTGCTTTAATTGATCTAAAGTAACGCCATATTTCAAAGCAATACCTAATAATGTCTCTCCTCGAGAGATCTTATGCATACGTTTACTTTTATGACTGGGAGCTTGATTTAAAGCAACATTATGCTTTCGTGCATAAGACAAAATCCCCTGCTGAATAGCTTTCGCCATTTTATATTGATATTGACTACTTTTTAAACGCCTCTCTTCACTCGGGTTAGAAATAAAAGCTGTCTCCACCAAAATGGATGGCATATCAGGCGACTTTAATACCATAAAACCCGCTTTTTGCACTCTATTAGAATGCAAGTTACCAATATTTCCAAAATTATTCAGCACTTCTTTAGCAACTAACTGACTGATATCTTGTGAAGCCGATTGCGATAAATCTAATAATACTGATGCCAATATATCATCTTTATCATCCAGGGTTATCCCACCGATTAAATCAGCTGCATTCTCATGCTTAGCCAACCATCTGGCAGCCTCACTACTAGCTCCACTCCGCGATAAAGTAAAAACAGAGGCTCCCGTTACCTTAGAATTTTTAAAGGCATCCGCATGAATAGAGACAAATAAGTCTGCATTAGCCTTTCTGGCAATTTTCATACGCTCACGCAGGCTAATAAAATAATCACCTTTTCGTACCATAATAGCCTTCATACCTGGCTGTTTATTGATTAAATTAGCCAATTTCTGCGCAATTTGGAATACCACCTTTTTCTCTAAAGTACCATACTTACCATGTGCACCTGGGTCTTTACCGCCATGCCCTGCATCAACGGCAACGATAAAAACCCTATTACTGCTAGTATCTTTTTTAACTACTTTAGATTTCTTACTGTGTTTTTTAGTATATGACTGCTTAGCATTAGGGAGATCAATAACGAGACGGTGCCCATATTTCTTATTCGGCTTCAGAATAAAACTTTTCGGCGTTACTCTATCGTGTAATTCAATCACGACACGCAAGTCTTTTTTATTACGTACTGCAACACGTATACGCTTTAATAAGGGATGCTTTTTGGTGGACTGTGCAATTTTTTTATTTAGATCAGTATTTGAAAAATCAACGACTAAACGACGCGGATTATTTAACTGAAAGATTTTATGTTCAAGTGTTTGGGAAACATCAAAAATCAACCGAGTTCTGTCATTACTTGAGTTGATACGTAGTGTTTTCACTTTAGTTTGCGCAGCAAATGTAGCTGAGATATTAATAATAACTAAAAGAAAAAATACATATAATTTTTGCATCACACCGCCCAAAAGATTAACAATCTTAGTTAGATTATAACAGTATGTATTTGTTTTATCACGCTTAAAATTGTTGAACCTATCACACTATTTTCAATAAATTAACTATATACCCCTCATAATATGCACAATCAAGTTAAATGGTGCATATTCCATAGTAAATGTAGCTTTCCTAAACAAGCATGAGAAAAGATTAATGTATTGCAGGTTAGTTTTTAGCTGGAATATTTATGCATAACGTAATATTATGTCTGCGTAGTTTCTATTTTTACCCAATATTTTATATGCTCTTTAAAAATTCTTTTTAATCAATTAGTTACACACACGACTAAAAAGATGGTAAAAATCTTAAATTCACCTTAAACTGTTGTATTGCTTATTTTTTTAGAAAAATTTCTAAGTTCACTGCCGTACAGGCAGCTTAGAAAAATTGGTAAGAATAAGTACCGTATTGATTAGAGTTCACTGCCGTACAGGCAGCTTAGAAACTTGTAATGCCTCACTATCATCTCAAGAAAACTTGACACTAATTCCTCACAATTCACTTAAACCACGAATTCACACACAGCTTATATTAACGGGCTACCAGGCGCGCCATGCTACCTCACGAAATTCAGGGACTCCTGTCACCTGAATTCG
>CAZXJK010000317.1:0-3324 GCA_964640895.1 uncultured Methylomonas sp. | reverse complement strand
CAATTTTAAAGTTGCTTCTTGGTTGCCATCAGCCATGCTATTAATGGCGGCAACACCGCTATTATGTACATCTTGATGTGGGTGATCCAGTTCTCTATAATGAATGGAAGCAGCGAAATGACTTTTTCCTTCGCCTTGAAAATACCATTTACCAAGGCGGCAATCATGATGACTGGAGAAGTCATGGTTAGTTTTAGTAGAAACGCCCATAATAACTTTATAAATTTCCATTTTATAGATTAAATGATCGAGTTTTACCACTTCAACAAAGCTGCGTAAGGCACTGCCTGCGATGGTATGTTGCATTTGAGTTGATAAGCGTACCAATTCTTGCATTTTATAACTAGCTTGTGTACCTGCCTCACCAAACTGAGCAGAATCAGTGGCAACTTGAGTCATTTGTATTTTTGCATTATCTGTCTCAGAGCGTATGGTACCAACTAAGGATTTAATATCCGAGGTAGCATCATTAGTGCGCTTGGCTAATGTACGCACTTCGTCAGCCACGACAGCAAAGCCACGACCATGCTCGCCTGCTCGTGCTGCTTCAATTGCGGCATTTAAGGCTAATAAATTGGTTTGGTCAGATATGTTTTTAATGAGGTTAATGATGCCTTCAATATCTTGAGCACTGCGATTTAATTCATCTACCGTGGTCGATGTTGCCTGAGTATCTGAAGCCATACTTGCTAAAGCTGTTGAAATATTATCAACGGCTTGGTGGGTTTCATTTAATACCCCAGTGGTATGTTTGGAGTTATCTCTTTCGGTGGTCATAACCCCAGAGAGAGATGCTAATGAAGACTGCATAGCGACCATGGAAGCACCAAACTCTTGAAACAGCTGAAAGATTCCTTGGTGAAAACTTTTAGAGCCTTTTTCATCTTCTAATTGTTGTTTTAACTGTGCATTTTCTGCTGTTAAATTTTTAATATTAATTTTTAAAGATTGTTGTTCACTTTTTTGTTGTTCAATTTGTTGTTTAGCATTAGCTAATGCTTTTTTATCGGAAAAAAACATTTACTTCTCCACAGTGTATTATTATATTCATTACTACTCATGATTTTTTTGGTTAAATACTGCCTTTAACTTCAAGTCACATTATAACTTAAATTATAATTTCAATATGATACCTATTCGAGATACTGCCCCCTGCTATAGCAAACCTTATGTTAGCTGGAGCATCATGTTTATATGCATCAGTATTTTTATATTTTTGGAAATGTCTCCTGACCGGTTGCACCATTATATTATTTACATTTATGGCATGGTACCTGCTCGCTATACCAACCCTGAATGGGCGTTGCATATGGGCTATCCTGTTGATTATTATCTGTCATTTGTCACAAATTTATTTTTGCATGGCGGCTGGTGGCATTTGATTATGAATATGTGGTTTATGTGGATTTTTGCCGATAATATTGAAGATAGAATGGGACATGTTCGTTTTATTGTTTTTTATTTGCTTTGCGGCTTTATTGCTACGGGAGTGCAGTGGTTACATACGCCTGAGCTTGTTGTACCCGTTGTCGGTGCTTCGGGAGCTATTGCTGGTATTTTAGGCGCTTATTTTTTTCTATACCCTTACGCTAAAATTGTGGTTTGGGTACCTATCTTCTTTTTACCGATTTTTTTTGAAATACCAGCGATTGCTTTTATTGGTGTTTGGGTGATTTTTCAAATGCAAAAAGCCACAACTGCCGCTATGTTTTATGAAGGTGCCTCTGATGTGGCATTATGGGCACACTTAGGCGGGTTTGTGGCAGGCGTATTACTATTTCATTTTTTTCTTAGAAAAGATTATCCTGCATAATTACCTTTAATGTATAATATGAAAATTAAATTTTAAAGACGGCGGGTATCTTGAATTATTTGTTCGCTGGTTACTATTAGGAAGTTGACGCAAAAATGAAAAAAATAAATATTGCCTTAGTTAGACTTATTCAGTTTGTTATTTTTGTTATTTTTACCTTTATGGTTATTATTTACTTCGGTGCAATGGTATTTATTCCATTAGATGCGCTAGTAATGATCACTAAACTATTGGGTGTATTTGGTATTAACACTTTTGTTGGTGCGATGATTGGGTTACCAATCGTAGGGTTTTTAGGCAAGATAGTTTATAACACACCTGGTTTAATTGCTATGGTGATGGGAACAGGCATGGACTTAATGAAAATGGGCAAAGAAAAAGTTGAAGCATTTAATCAAATGGCAGAGTCTATTAAATAACGATTAATGCTGGCAGCTTTAGCTGTAGTATTTTTAAAAGGCTTACATCCTTTGGGGTGTGGGTCTTTTTTTATGCTTTTTAATAAACGGCAGGGCAGATAAATTTGTCTGATTTTTGTAGGAAAAGGAGAGGAGGAATATGCACCTGTATTTTTTAGAATGGCTAAGACTCTAATATGTTTTTGAGGGGATATTAAAACCTCTTTCCTCAAAAAATTAAATTTTTCTAATGAACAATAACGATACTAGGTATGGCAAAATCAAAACGGATAGCGGCAATTGATTGGATGCGTGGCTTTGTCATGCTTATCATGGTGCTTGATCATGCGTCGATGGCGTATGATGCAGGGCATAATTCTACTGATTCAGCCGCACTATATATAAAGGGAACGGCATTACCCGAGTTTGAGTTTTTTACTCGTTGGATAAGTCATCTTTGTGCCCCTGTATTTGTATTTCTAGCAGGAACGGCACTTGCCATTAGTGTAGAGCGTAAACTTGCTAAAGGTTTTGATAGTAAGAAAATTGATAAGGATATCTTGCTTCGTGGCGCATTCATTGCTTTGCTTGATCCGACCATTATTTCATTATTTTCAGGTCGAATGACCATACAGGTGTTATATGCTATTGGTGTGGCCATGATGTGTATGGCTGTTTTGCGCCAGCTTTCCAGCATAAGCTTATTAACTCTGGCACTTGCGTGGATAGGTTTTGGCGGTTTATTGACGGCACAAGTATGGCCGCCCCAGGAAAATACAGAATCAATTATTGCAGCATTGCTGGTTTCTACCTATGCATCACCTGATTTGGTGATTAAATACCCGTTATTGCCTTGGTTGGCAATAATGATTTTAGGCTGGGTGTTTGGTCGCTATCTTTTATCCTTCAGTGAAGGCAAAGCACGTATTGGCCCCGTAACATTATTATTTACCCTAGGCACGAGCGCATTAACCGCCTTTGTCTTGATTCGGTATTACAATGATTACGGTAATATGTTCCTATATAGAGAAGATAATAGTTGGCAGCAGTGGCTGCATGTTAGTAAGTATCCGCCCTCTGCAACGTTTACATTACTGGAGTTAGGCGTGATGT
>CAZXJK010000316.1:2240-3330 GCA_964640895.1 uncultured Methylomonas sp. | reverse complement strand
ACTTTTTAACCATCAGCCTGTTTATGAATAATGATGCGGGGAATGTGTTGTGGGAGTTTGCTTTTGAGCATAATGGCCTCATGATTACAACGTCAGAAAATCAAGAAAGCAACAAGGAATTATCATTTATTGTTGTAACGCAATCTGGCATAAAACAAAAGGATGGTGAGCAGTTAGCTAATCCTCAAATACCGTTTAAATTAGAAATGTTAAATTACATTGAGGAAGGGGACACCTTTAGATGGGAAATAGAAGTACCTAATGTTGATAAATATGGAAATATTATTTTTGTGGGTGCAAGACCTCAGGGCACAGTTTCTTATGGTACTGATTCACCTAAAACCTTTACATGGAATTCTGGAGAGTTAACAAATATAAACTATAAAACCATAAAATTTAAACCAGCTGAATTATCTCCAAGACATACGCCAGTTTCATATACACGATTCTCAGGTGGAACGCGTAATATTAATGTGGCTAGTAAAAACCCTCAGTATGAATATAAAATTAAGCTTATCGTTCACAGCCTACAAGATGGTTTATTAACATATGAAGAAACGATAAAAATTGATGATAAAGATATTATTCGTCAAGAATATATAAATCATATAGCGGCAGCAGGCGTTAATGGTGTGGTCAAAAGTAAAAATGTTGAAAACGTATTTGTGCCGACAAGAAATGAATTAGTTGATAAAAATACCTTAGGTTCTGTATTGCCAGGAAAATGGTCAGAAGCAGAGTATCAATATTTACGAGAGACGCATATGGTTCAATTAGCGACACTGGTTAAAAATGCATTCAGCTTACAGGTAGAACAAAGTTTATCGGTTATAGATGATGTTGATGTGGACTTAGAATCGGGCACTGATTTGTTGAGCTTCTTAAATGTTAATAGTGGTTGGCGTAATCCTGAACGCAATGAAAAAGTAGGTGGTGTCGCAACCAGTAATCATATGACAGGGCATGCATTAGATATTGGCACCAGTTTTAGTATCGACTCAGATGATCGAGCACGCTTAATGTGGGTGCTATGGAATACCGCCAAAACACTTCCTGCTAACGATGGCAATGGTGTTGACTATAGATGGTT
>CAZXJK010000316.1:0-2230 GCA_964640895.1 uncultured Methylomonas sp. | reverse complement strand
CGCAACACGGCAGCAGGCGCTCCTCATTATGGGCGAAGATGCAGATGGAAAGGGCGCTAATCCAAATCCCTATGGCACAGAAAAATTAGTCCAAGCTGGAGATACCAATCGATATGGTACGAAAACAGCAGTCCCATTAATTGATATTAGGGGCGCTAGAGAAAATGATTTGTCAGATGGAATTCCCGACTATTACAACTGGGCATCCCATTTACACGCCGAAACCTTTGGAGAATAACATGTCTTTTTTAAAACCCCTTTTACTCTTAATATGTTGTTCGCTTGCTTTTAATGCCATATCCAAAGAAATCAGCGGCACTGAGATGGAAGAGATGGCAAAACGTATCTTTGATCTTAGGCGTTATAATGTTAATGAACTCAGTAATGAGCAAAAAATTGCTGAGTTAGATGGCTATAAAGCAACCATAGAACAAGCCATTGAGCAGTCACCCAATAACCCGCAGTTGCAGTGGTTAAACGGTGCAAATACTTTGGCATATAAATATTCTACGGATAGAAAAGAGCTGTATGCAAATGATAAAGAAAGATGGAAAGAAATTACTCATCAAAAAGATAGAGCCTATCAAACAGCTTTAGAACTAGATAAAAGCCATGAGCCACATTTGACAGCAGGAATGCTTCATAACATGAAAGGTACAGGGAGTAGTGAAATTGTTGTTTACGTCATTAAAAGATTATTAAAAGAAACAGAGCTTGAACGATTCCCAGAAGTTGAAATGAGGGGGCAAATGAATAGTCATTTATTAAAGTTAGAACGTTTCGATGAAATATATGAAAACTTAGATTATCTTGATCAGTTTTTCCCCGACTATGCCGACTTAAATGAGGGAAGGAGGAGTCGAGTTACAAAGAAGATTAATAAATTAATAGCCAAATCCCAAGTTAAAGAAGACGCTAAAAAAGCAGTAATAATGCCAAAGCCTAAAACTGTTGTTGCCAAGCTCATAAAAGAAAAACTGACTAAAATAGAGCCTAAACAAACCCCCATCCCAAAGACCCACCCCAGTGCGCTCCCTAAAATAGACAACAGTACTAACTGGCCACTGGGGATACTTATTTTAGTACTTATATTAAGCGGTGCTTATCTCATTAGGCGTTATAAAAAAGGTGATTAGCAAGCAAACTCAGCAGAACGAATCCACTTAAGGGTTCGAGGCTTAGTTTGAACACAAGCATACATCAGCCTCGGAACGAGCGCTTGCAAATCAAATCGACGGTTAAAACGGTATTGGAATTCAGCCAAATAAGAAGCTGCGTATTTCGATACCTTAAACCCATGATAGGCACCTCTCATCGATGTTTTTGTATTGCTAATGACCGTGTTAATCCAACGAAAACATTTGAAGTCACTGGATTGATAAGGGCTAACGACAATGGCTTCATGCTGTGTAATTACTGAAGAGGCAACCTTTAAGCTACTATAGCCATCGGTCACTAAATGACAGGAACTGATTAACGCTTTTTTCGCCCAGTCCTTCATCGTGTCGCCATTTAGGTCGGTTAATAAATCCAGCCTAACGTATTGTACGGAATCATTGTCATTGACCTCAACAGCGGCCATAAAAAGACCTTTCTTTTTAGCGCCACGACCTCGTTTGCCACCTGATGTCACACCGCCAAGGTAGGCATCATCGGCAACCACACGCCCTGTTAGTAGGCGACTCTCTTCACGCTCACGCATCGTTTGCATGAGCTTATGCTTGATCAACCAAGCGGTTGGGTAGCTCACGCCTAAATGACGCTTTAACGAGAGTGCAGAGAGATTAGTTTTAGATTGTGAGAGAAAATATAAGGCGAGAAACCAGACGGTTAGTGGTAATTTACTGGCGTGAAAAAGGGTTCCTGATTGGACAGTCGATTGATGTTTATGGTCTCTACACTGCCAATGTTTTTTATCCTGCCGATAAAAAATGGAATACTGGGCACAACCACACTTTGGGCAAGAAAACTGACGCCCCCAACGAGCGACTTCCAGTGCTTTTTCACAGTCTTTTTCAGTACCGTATTCATCTAAAAACTGAATTAAAGACATTCCCTTTTGAAATTGTATGTTATTTTGTGGCATGCTGATATTCCTCTATTGATCTAATGAGAAATATTATAATCCGTCACAGGCTCACCAGATGAGCCTGCTGAGTTTCATTGCTAATCACCTATATAAATATTGTCTATAGTTAAGGTGATAATTTTTTTAGGAATGACCTCATGA
>CAZXJK010000315.1:0-3332 GCA_964640895.1 uncultured Methylomonas sp. | reverse complement strand
AGCCTATGCCTTATCCAAATCTGCATTAAATATGTTGGGGCGACTCTATGCCCATGAGTTTCCTGATACCCATATTATAATGAGTCCAAATTATCGCCATGCCAATACTACAAGAAATTATTTTTCCATAAATGTATTGTAATCCCGTTTTATTTTTTTGCTAAGACTTAATCCAAATAACTCAAAAAAAACACCAAATTAAAATGAAATATATGCCTCGCCGAAAAATGATTCCTACTAAAGCTTAAATGTATGACGCAAGATTTTGGCTTTGCAGTCATGACCGTACACAGTATAGATGGAGATAAATAATGAATGATGAATACTTTATGCGCCTAGCGATTGCAGAGTCTAAAAAAGGCGATTGGCCGTATGGTGCGGTTTTAGTAAAAGAAGAGGCTGTCATAGCGACAGCCTTTAATACTGCCAACCGAGACCGAGACACCACGGCGCATGCTGAGGTCAATGTTATTAGAAAAGCGTTAAAACTAATGCAGGAACTGTCATTGCAAGGCGGCACTCTCTATTCTTCCAGTGAATCTTGTCCGATGTGTACCAGTGCAGAAATTTGGAGTGGTGTTTCCCGTGTTGTCTATGGCGCATCAATTCAACAATTGGTAGAGACAGGTCAACCACAAATAACCATTGCTTCCGCAACTATTATCAATGCTGGATTTGTTAAGATAGACTTGCAAGGTGGAATTCTAGCAGCAGAAGCGCTAGAGGTTGTAAAAAATCACGGTAGATAACGTCTTATTATCAACAGGTAACGGAGCCTGACTAAATTCTTACTGCGTCATTGATGGAACCCTCCCTACAACAAATCATCACTACACTACTAACGGAAATTTAATAATACCCGTCCCTAAGAAAAACTGGCAGGCAAAACATCCAAAAAGCGTAGCAATTCATATTGCTCTGGTAATGGCTCGGGTAAATTTAACAACGCATCACGCAGCGGTAACAAGTCACTTACTTCATCCACATCACGTAACACGGCGAACGCCTTTACCGTTCCTAATTGTTCAATTTCTTTAAGAAAATGCGCACCCGTTTCAGGCGTGCTGTAAATAACGTCAGTCCATAATTTCTGTGGTACTGGACAGTTCCCCCCAAACATCCAAAACCCGCCATCCACACTAGGGCCAAAAGCTAAGCGATCAGACTCCGCATCTGCCAACCAAGTTGTCGCGTCTAAAAGTTCAGTGGTAGTCATTTGTGGAATATCAGCGCCAACCAAGATAACAAAATCATGCTTAGTTAATAATAATTGGTAGATATGCGCCATACGTTCACCTAAACCGCCCTCTCCTTGCCATACACATGGCAAATCTTGCCAATAGCTATATTCCAATCCATCACCTTCCGCTACTGCATAATAACTTTGTAGGTTCACTTGCTGACTTAATGCATCTGCAACAGCAGCCACTGAACGAGAGGCTGCCAAGTGAAACGCTTCCGCAGACTCTTGACCGAGTATCGCAGCCAAGCGTGTTTTCACTGGCGACAAACCAGGCGTTTTAACAAATACCGCTAGTGCACCACTCATACATGTAATACCTTATTTGATAACATTAGGGATAAGAATTCAATAATGCCTTAGGAATGAGGATTTAATAATACCCGAAAGTATGACGCAGTATTTTGGCTGCACAGTCGTGTTAGAAACACAGGCGCATAGCTGGCTACGTAACTGTTTTTTCTGGCGCGGCTGTGCAGTCAAAAGACAAGTCAGACTCGGGTATTATTGAATCCTCATTCCTTAGCAGCAAGCCGCACCAGATTCCAGCGATAAACTGGTATTTGGTGGTGCACAATCAAATAAACCAAAGTGAGTTGTTGTGTCACCTAAAAAATCAAAATGTCGAGCATAGCGACTACAAGACAACATATCAAAAGTATTACCGCAAACGCGCAAAGGCTTACCCTTTTCAAAGTGATGGTGATCATCCAAATCAAAAGCATGTGGGTGTTCAGTAATCGTACCTTTATAAGTGGCCAACTGCCCAAAATCTTCACAACGATCTTCCAATGGCATTTTGAAAGCTCTAATCGTCACCGAGCGAAACTTTACCATACCAATTTTAGCTTCTACTTCAGGATCTTCCAAAACTATTGGACTTTGCTTGACTACGCGCACATCAGGACAACCTAACTCCTGCATCACGCGGCGAAAATCTTCCCAATATAAAGCACCACCTAAGCATTCACCCAATAGTACTGGTTCAACTTTAAGGGCAGCAGGAATACGTCGATCCGCATACACATCAGAAAAATAGATTTCCCCACCTGGTTTTAATACCCGTAAAATTTCTGACAAAACCTGCTTCTTATCAGGTGACAAATTGATTACACAGTTAGAAACAACAATGTCGATAGAATTATCCGCAATCCCTGCTGTAGCTAAATCCTCCATATAGCCCTGCTTAAATTCGACATTAGAATGTGCATAACCATAGCGTTCTGCATGCCAATCACAATGTTCTTTGGCCACCACTAACTGTTCTGCCGTCATATCAATACCAATAACATGCCCGGATTCACCAACCAAACGTGATAACAAATAACAATCACGCCCTGTACCACAACCTAGGTCTAATACAGTGCAACCTTCTAAAACTGCTGGCAAAGGTGTGCCACAGCCATAATAACGAGCGACTACTTCAGGATGCAAATCTGCCAATAGTGGGCGTAAATGTTCAGGTATAGCATCCAATGTGCAACAGGCACTGGTTTTTAAATCTTGGGTGGATTTAAGCACTTGTCCGTAATAATGTTGTACTGACTCACTAATACTCGTATCGTTCATGTAGGCTCCGAAAAATAAATAAATGAATGCTATCTCTGCTGTCTCTTGATAACAATTTTTATACTGATTATACAATGGGTAGTAAAGATACAGGATTCCTTACATATAAGTGTAAAAATTTTGGGTTTTTAAAACCAATTTGGTGGCAAAGGCTTGTTTGACCAAGGCGATTGGAACTTGCAAGCAAAGCTTTTTATTCTCCTTCCACAAGGCACTAAAGACCATTTAGCTATTAGTGTTCGATATCTGGAACGACAACAGCGTTTCATTGCCGTCATCATTTTTGTCGCCGTTTTTACTTTGCTGATGATTTTGCTAAGTCGTCGTATTCAACATATTTCTAATAGCATTAGTCGTTTTGCCAAAAATGAACTGGATATTACCCTCTCCCAAGATTTGAATGTTGATGCGGTTGCCAACCTACAAGAATGCTTTAATAAACTGTCAATTGAAATTACTGAATCACACCATAAGGCACTTGGAAATAAATAAGCATCCAATATTTGGGCAGGATTTTTGTTTG
>CAZXJK010000314.1:0-3341 GCA_964640895.1 uncultured Methylomonas sp. | reverse complement strand
CAAAGTTGTGTATAAAAGATCGACCCCACAATGATAGACGGATAAGTTATACTTATCGGGTTTTCTTTTGTCATCCATCATCCAAATAATACAATGGTGGTGAAATTTCTTATGACTGAGGGTTTTATGAAATTCTCAGTTATCAACTTCATGGCAATACAGTTTCGCTTGGAAATTAATGGCCACCGCTAAAATCACACATAATGTTTAAAATACCTTTTGTCACAATATTATTGAACCTATTATTATTTCCAGTCTCGGCATGGAGCGCTGAAACAGGTTCCGCACCATTAGATTTAACCACGGATGGCGCTGGGTATCTTGTTCTATTCGTATTTTTTGTTGCTTACACTCTGGTCATCTTTGAAGAAAAACTGCACTTACAGAAATCCAAACCTGTTTTAGTGGCCGCAGGGATTATCTGGGCGATTATTGCTTTAGTCTATAAAGAACACGGCCTAAGTGAAGTATCCAAACAGGCATTGGAACATAACTTTCTTGAATATACGCTGTTGTTCTTTTTCTTATTAGTGGCAATGACTTATATCAGTGCCATGATTGAACGCGGGGTTTTTAGTGCACTGCATTATCAGCTAATCTCACGAAATTTCAGTTATCGGCAGATTTTCTGGATTACGGGAATATTGGCTTTTTGCATTTCGCCTGTTGCGGATAATTTAACGACTGCCTTGATCATGTGTACTGTAGTTTTAACAATAGGGGCAGCCAAGCCGCAGTTTATTACAATTGCCTGTGTCAATATTGTTGTTGCCGCCAATGCTGGTGGCGCGTTTAGTCCTTTTGGTGATATTACTACTTTAATGGTCTGGCAAAAAGGTATTCTAGATTTTGGTACTTTTTTTAAACTATTTATTCCTGCTGTGCTTAATTTCACGATACCCGCTGCGATCATGCATTATTATCTACCGGTGGGACAACCAAGTATGCCTGATGAAGTGAATGCCAGCATTAAACCTGGCGGGCTAATGATTGTCGTGTTGTTTTTAGCCACCATTGCCACTTCAATTTTATTTCATCAATTCTTGCACTTACCACCTGCTATCGGTATGTTAATGGGCTTGGGCTATTTAAAAATGTTTGGCTATTATTTACGCATTAAGTTTAGACGTGAAAGCGCCTCTTTTGATACGATTCCTGGCTCTGAAGTTTCTGGGAGCGCTTTTGATGTCTTCAGCCATATTGCCAAGTCAGAGTGGGATACTTTATTTTTCTTTTACGGCATTATTATGTCGGTCGGTGGCATAGGTTTTATGGGGTATTTAACGCTAGCTTCCGAATTTATGTATGGCGAGCTGGGTGCTACCACTGCTAATATATTGGTGGGCGTTATATCGGCGGTGATTGATAATATTCCTGTGATGTTTGCGGTACTTTCAATGTCCCCGGATATGTCAGAAGCTCAATGGTTATTAGTTACCTTGACAGCAGGAACAGGTGGTAGTTTGTTATCCATTGGTTCAGCAGCAGGTGTGGCTTTAATGGGGCAAGCAAAAGGTTTTTATACTTTTTCTAGCCATTTGAAATGGACGCCTGCCATTGCCTTAGGTTATGCGGTGAGTATCTATGCGCACTTACTAATAAATTAAGGTATTGAATATAAAGCTGCTTGCGCACTAAATTAGATAAAGTTATTGATTATGAAAAAAGCAATTATATACCTACACGGTTTCAATTCCGCATCACTAGACTTAGCTGGCAACTTGCTAACTAGCAAGGAAAAACTGTTAGTTATGCAAGAATTTTGTTTGCAAAAGGATATTCTATTTTATACACCTAATGTTGATTACAGAGATTTTGAAGGTCTTGTAGAAGATGTGTTGTTTCAATGGAATCAATACTTGGATCAATCCTATGATGTTATTTTTATGGGATCGTCAATGGGTGGGTTTGCCAGTGAATATCTGGCAATGAAAACAGCTTGCAAGGCGATCATGATTAACCCTGCGATAACACCCAGTGAATTGCTCCCACAATTTATTGGGGTGACGGAAAATTATGAGACAGGGCAGCCTTATAGTTGGGATCAGAACCACTGTGAACAATATAAGGCATTTGAACAAATACTTGCTAGCAGCAACCAGCCTATACACAGAACTATTTTGTTGGATATGGCTGATGAGTTGCTAGACTCTGCAACAACACGTTTAAAATATCAAGAACATGCAAATGTTGTTTGCTATGACGGAGGTTCGCATAGTTTTGAGCATATTAAGCAAGCATTACCAGTGATAGAGCAGGTGGTATTTAGTTGAGTGATGGTGTGTGGAATGGTTCAAATTTGATGTGCCATATTTAACAGTCAATTATAATTAAAGTAATGCATGTGGCTGATCCCTTGATTTATTCTGGTCTAATAGAGCAGAGATCAGAACTTGATAGGACTCGATACATTCAGGACTCTTTTTCTAGATTCTTCATCAATCAATGACTCATTGGCATAATTCTCAAGAATCCCATTGATTTCTTTTAAATGAGACATCAAAAGCTCTTTGTCTTTTGCTTTAATATCATAGCCGTTTATCGTTCTTAGTAATTTTATCGAAGCATTGTTTAAACTTTTATTTTGTCTTGGAGTCGGGTTGTCGTAGGGAGTTGCTAGCCCTAATTTATGAATGACCTCTTGTACCACATCACCCTGGTATTTAAAGACTAAAACGCTACTTTTACCAAACAATGCTTGGCATTCGGTGACGAAGCCTTGATAGTTTAAATGTTGAGCAAACCATTCGATATTTAACATTTCAGCAAAGGATAAGTCTTTGCCATAACACGGGTTGCTTTCAACTTGTGGGTTGCGAATACATTGTTTGTAATAGCTTTCAATAAACACGAGAGGTTCACGAAACCACACCCAGACTTCAGTATCGAAGAGTTTACTCAACGCACATAAAAACTCTTTTGATGCGTCAGGAAAATCCCACCAGTAATTATAAATACCTTCAGATGACAAGATAATGGTATGGGTGTCTTTTTTAACTTGCGAGATTATGTTCTTAAAGTTTTCTAGAAATCTTTCCAAATTTATTGAGACTAAGTTCTTCTCAAACCATTGGTGTTTTGGTGCACTGGTATTTTGTAATTTTTCAAGATTATGCGGGTAAAGAATCCCTTTTCCTCTGAGCTTGTGTTGCTTTTTATCTAGATAGGTTTGTAAGCTCGTTGTGCCCGTTTTAGGTGTACCAGCATGGATAATTAGCTTTAGCTTCTGACCTTTAAATTGCTCAAGTGGTTTTAATAGTTCAGCTAATTCATTAGCAAAATGAATATTTGATTTTTCCATTTCGGTATATAAAAATCTCTAAAAACAAGGGGACTAAAGG
>CAZXJK010000313.1:0-3343 GCA_964640895.1 uncultured Methylomonas sp. | reverse complement strand
AGCAAACTAAACAGTCTCTGCAACAAGTATTTACTCAAATAGGTTACGTTAATAAGAACCAGAGTATTATTCTAGATTTGTTTTTTGATAAAGCAGATATAGCGGTTACCTATGCAAGTACTTTGGAATTAATGATAGAAATGAACCCACAAGTTGCGAAAAATATTCGAGTGCTTGCACAACTCCCTATTAAAGGCGGTAGTTATGGCTATTTTCATCATGAATATGCTTTACAAGAGACTTTAAAAAAAGAAGTATCCCGCTTTACTGGTGAACCACGGGGTAGGCAAATTTTAGAAGTCTTTCAAACCTCTAAAATCGCAATGAGTTATGTTGAGGATTTAGCAAGATTTGATCGCTTTTATCAAGCGTATTTAACACTAAAAAAAGTGCAAACCAATGATTAAAGTTCTGATATGTTTATTGCTTATAATTCAGGGGTATTCATTAACATTATCAGCTAATGAACAAGAGCCTATTAATAAAATAACAATAGGATGGTACTTCCCAGGGATTAATAAAAAAGTGAGCCGTACCGATTTTCAGATTGCCATAAACTTCTGGATGGATAAGTTTGGCAAACCTCAAGGCATTGAAGATATTAATACTCGCTTATTTGATAGTGTTGAAAAAATGCAAATTGCCTTTAATAACTCTGAGCTCGACTATATTGTGGCACCTCCGCTATTGTTTGTAAGATATTTTGATATGCATAAAGTGACTAAAGGCATTATTGCAAGAAATATTACTGGTAAACCTTATGGCATGGTGATTTTGGTGCGTAAAGAATTACAGAGTATTAGTGAGCTAAAAAATAAACGGTTGGTGATGCCAGGCAGTGATGAGCTAGCTGAAGTATTTTTAGATACATTAGTCATTCCAGAGTTTAAGCAAAGCTATCCACAAGTATTTAGCTCGGTACATTACACCCAAAAACATAATACCGTCGTGCATCAATTATTTTTTAACCAAGCCGATGTGGGGGTTGCTTACCTAGAGTCCTTTTATTTAATGGTAGAATTAAATCCACAAATTGCAGATAAAGTAAAAATTTTAGCAAACTTTCCTATTGATTCACCCAATTACAGTTTTTTTCATCAGAAATTTCCGGAAAAATTACGAGATAAGCTAATTGCGGCAATGATTAAACTAAACAAATCAGATGAGGCAATCCAAATATTTAATGGCTTTATGATGGAGTCGGTATTAGAGTGCTCTGTTGAATCATTAGAGCCGTTTTACCAGCTTAATGAGCGTTATAAGCAATTAAAACAACAAATAAGCGACAAATCACAATGATTGCCATTGGAGTTTTCCGTATTGTGCATTTAATAAGCAAATATGTATTCATTATTTACTTATACCTAACTTTAACTAATGTAGCACATGCTGAGCCAGAGCAATTTACTTTGGTCAATATATTACGACTGTTAACCAAGGCTTGAGCAATTTTGAGGAAAATATTCGCGGTGAACAAATTTTAGAAATGTTAGGATTACATAAAATCATCCCTATACAAGCAGAGCAGCTACAGCCTATGTACCGTATTTATCAAGCCTTGCATGGCTTAAATGTGCAGCTAAATAATAAATAAACGCATATGGCTGTCAAAATAAAAAATAGAGTGTTTCTCAGAGTTTTTATGCTCTTCTCTTTTTTGGTATTAACCATTATGTTATTTTTTGTGTTTATGGTTATTCCTATGCAAAAAAATGCCTTGCAAAAAACTATGTATACACAAGGTGTTACCGTATCTCGCTCTATTATTCAGGCGACATCAGATGCTGTTATCAGTAATGATTTTGGTTTTATTGTTGAGCACAATGTTGAGGTATTAAAAAATAACCCGAGTATTCAAGATGTTGTCATTGCGCCTTTACGAGGTGATGTTATTCGGGTGGATCAAGCTGGCTGGCGGTTGCTAGAGGCTCCTGATAAATATTTAACATTATTGCAATCGGACAAAATTGAATATGCAATTAGGTATCAAGGCTGGCAAGCTGATGGTTATCACTTTGTTTATCCCATAGAGTTCTCAGGCATTAAATGGGGCTGGTTACATATAACCTTTAGTACCGATGAATATAATGCCTATATTACCGATATGTACTTACAGTTAGTGGTGATCACTGGCATATCATTAATATTAATCATGTTTATTGGTTATTTCTTTGCCCGTTGGGTAACTCGGCCCGTATTAATTATAAGTGATTTAGCCACCCAAGTGGCTAATGGTAATCTAGATGTACGCTCGAAAATTATTCGTGGTGATGAGATTGGTCGCTTGTCAGTGAGTTTTAATCAAATGGTCTCTTCGCTACAGCAGTCCAAACAACAGTTAGAAAACTATAACCAACAACTGGAAAAAGAAGTTAAAACCAGAACCTTGGATTTGGCTGCTTTGAATCGAGATCTAGATAAAAAAGTAAAAGAAGAGGTGCAGCAGCGCCAAGAACAGGAGCGTTTATTGATACACCAGTCACGTTTAGCTGCTATGGGAGAAATGATCGGTGCTATTGCTCATCAGTGGCGACAACCATTAAACGCATTGAGTTTAGTGATCCAAAACCAACATATTACCTATCAAATGGGTAAAATAGATGATGCATTTATGAATCGTAGCCTGGAAAAATCTGAGAGTTTGATTAATAAAATGTCGACTACTATTGATGATTTTCGTAACTTTTTTAAGCCCAATAAACATGCGGAAAAATTCAATATTAATACCAGTTTGCACTCAACTGTTGATTTGTTAGGAGCGCAGTTTAAAAGCCATAATATTCAAATTAAGATTAGATGTGAAGACGGTTTAAATATCAAAGGATTCCAAGGTGAATTTTCACAAGTTATTCTCAATTTACTGAATAATGCCAAGGATATCTTATTAGATCGGCGGGTAGAGAGTCCACAAATTAATATTTCTGCGTTGCGTGCTCGTAACGGCATTCGTATCGAGGTGCTAGATAATGCTGGCGGTATACCTGAAGCTATTATCAATAAAATTTATGACCCCTACTTTACTACCAAAGCGGAAGGCAAAGGGACCGGCATAGGCTTGTATATGTCAAAAATGATTGTAGAAAACAATATGATGGGGCAGTTATCTGCTTTTAATATCTCAGATGGCGCATGCTTTGTTATTGAAATTCCATTGGACAATACTGAGTCAGTGTCTATTGTTAAGGGCTGAAAAATTTTAATGACAGTGACGCTATAAGTGCCCAAGAAAAATTAATTTAATATTTTACTTGTCTTTTTTTCCATCTTCCGCGTTGCATAAACAGTTGCGTAAGTACCTGTGCAAAATTAATCTAACACTTTGTAGAATGAGTAAAATAGAACA
>CAZXJK010000312.1:0-3351 GCA_964640895.1 uncultured Methylomonas sp. | reverse complement strand
TGACGGACAAAAAAACCAGTAAAGATGGGTGATTATTTATTTCCAGGTGCCTAAGTAGAGTGTCCTGCTTTTAATTGAACAGGGTACTTGTTGGCAAGAGAAAATTGATCTGGAAAAGCTGGGATAGTATTTACCTTGATAGCTTATCCGAATGGCTCAAATAAGATATCAAGGTAACAGGTTAGGTTTTATAGTACTTCCGCAGGATGGTCCGCAAGCCGTGAGCGTTCACCGCGCTTGAGAGTTATATGTGCGCCATGGTGCCATGATTTAAATTTATCAACCACATAAGTAAGCCCTGAGCTGGTTGCGGTTAAATAAGGAGTGTCTATTTGTGGGCTACCAACTTAAGACGGGACAAAAATGTAGGCTGGGTTAGCTTATCTAGCGAAGCGCAGATAACGTAACCCAGCCTACGGTGTCCCGTCTTAAGTGCGTAGCCTATTTGGGTTCCCGCCTTTGAGCAAATCATCAATAAAGCGGCTTACTTGTCGGACATTTCTAGCAACTTCTGTTCTGCCTTTTTTACCATTATCAAGCTCCTCTAGTACGACCATTGGAATAAAAATATTATGTTCTTGAAAATGGAACAGAGCAGTTGGATCATGCATTAATACGTTAGTATCTAGGACAAAGAGCTTTTTTTCTGCACTGATATTCATAAGTTAATTTCCTAATTGGTTTAATGTTTCTAAAACTTCATCAAGGTGGATTTTTACTTTTACTTTACGCCATTCATGTATGAGTACGCCATTTGGGTCTATTAAAAAAGTACTGCGTTCTATGCCAAGCGATTCTTTGCCATAAAGTTTCTTCATTTTGATGACATCAAATAAGTTACACAGTATTTCTTCTTTGTCTGATAGCAGGTCAAATGGGAATTCTTGCTTGCTTTTAAAGCCCTCATGAACGCGGACACTATCACGAGAAACACCTAAGATGACAGTATTGAATTGCTCAAACTGAGCGATGTTGTCGCGAAAATTTTTGCCTTCCGTTGTACAGCCTGGGGTGTTGTCTCTTGGATAGAAATAGAGCAAAACATATTGGCCTTTATAATCTGATAATTTGATGGTTTTGTCGCCAGTGGACATGGCTTCAAAATCGGGTACTGGGTTACCTATATTGACAGTCGACATCTGTGCTCCTTGGAAGTAATTATGTTAGTTAAAGCGTAGCATAAATGTGTTATGGGATGAGGATATTAATAATACCTGAAAGTATGACGTAGGATTTTGACTGCACAGTCGTGTTAGAAATACAGGCGCATAGTAGGCTACGTCACTGTGTTTCTGGCGCGGCTGTGCAGTCAAAAGACAAGTTAACTCGGGTATTATTGAATTCTCATGCCTAAGGATAGGAATGATAAATTACTGTGTCAGCTAAAATAAAAAACTGTTGTTAGTCGGTAAAGTGTTAGCTGCACCGCATTTTTTTGTTAAATGCGGCTAATAAAAATAAGTATTGGCCGATATAGATTATAGTTAGGTAGAAATTAGTATACTTTAACACGCTATATTGCTGTTCAAGAGGGGTATTATCTTAGAGGAGTTGATCGCTTTTAGTTGTGAGCTTAGGGTTTATACTCAATAGTCGCTGAAGTGTGCATCGTATTGTAAATAGGTAGAAAAATGGCTGATTCTGATCAAGATAAACAGGCAAGTAGTGCTTTTGATGATGATTTGGAGAAGATGTTGCAGGATAATACTGAGCAATTAAGCACTGATGAAGAGATGTTGGATGATAAAGATACCATTGATCAGTTGTTAGATGATAGCCAAGAGCAGTTGGCAGCAGGTGATATTGCTGCTGAAAGTGTTGATGATATTGTTGATTCATTATTGGGTGATGTTGCGAGTGGGCATGATCAAGTGACGAATGAATTGACTGCAGAAGACTTGGATGAATTTGCTGAAGATCCGTTGGAGAATTTAACTGATGTGAGTAGTGATGATATTGATCAACTGTTGCAAAGTACTGAAAGTTCTACCCCTGAAAGTATTGATGAATTTTCCGATGAATTTGCTGAAGAGCCGGTAGAGAAGTTACCCGAGATGGATACTGAACTATCAGTTGATAACGAAGAGGCCGAAGCTGATAAGGTTGCTGCAGATGCTTTAATTGAGGCAAGTTTAGATTTAGGTATTGATGAATTTTCTGAAGAGGAGCCGAGCATTGAGGTAAGTGTTGAGCCAGAGCCAGTAACAGAGCCTGAGGTTATAGAGCCTGTGCAAGTAGCTGATGAAAACATGACCGAAATAGATGAATTTTCCGAGAGTGAAGATGATTTTTTGATGGCGGATTTTGATATTTCTGCGGATGAGGACGAAGAACCTGTTGAGCAGGCAAACGCAGCCTCACTTATCGAGGAAGTGGTCGATGAGCCTGAGTCAACTGTAGTCGATTCGGCTGAAATGCAGGCTATGAGCGAACGGCTGGAAAAATTAGAAAATGCACTAGCTGATTATTCGCAAAGTTCTACTAACAGCGAAACTGCAGATCAGTATGAAACATTAGAAAAGTCGCTTAAAAGCCAGAAAAAAGTACTGAGAGAAACAGCAGAAGCTTCTGGCAAACTTAAAATATTTAGTATTAGTGGTTTAGTTATTGGGGTATTGGCACTCATTATAGGTATTGTCGTTTTAGTGATGACAATGGGGGTGCCTGCTGAGTTGGAAGAAGTCCAAAATACGATAATGGATATTGAAGATGGTTTAGCAGTACCTGACCCTAATACCCAAACAATACAAGCGCTACAAACAACTGTCGTAGAGCTACAAGCAGAAAATATTAGGTTAACAACGACACTAGGCCAGCTTGAACAACAAATAACAGATAACAAAAAGCAGGGCACCGAATTATTAAAAGCTGATCTGGATCAGCAGTTATTAGTTATTACCGAACAGTTAAGTGCTTTAGAGCAAAAAGTAGCACAAACTCGTGTTGTCAAGAAACGAGTTGCTAGTACCAGAAAGGTTGCTCGGAAACCAAAAGTGCGTGAGTGGGTCGTAAACTTGGTGTCTTTTAAGCAGCGTTGGTATACAGATAATAAAATTGCTGAGTTTAAAAAGAAAGGTATTCCTGTTGAAGTGTTTGCGATCGATATTGCTGGGGTAGACTGGTATAGAATACGGGTTGTTGGTTTTAAAGATAAAATTGCAGCGGGCTCGTATGCCGTCAAAATTAAGAAATCACTAAACTTAAGCTCAGTTTGGGTGTCAGCGAAATAAATAGCTTACTTGGCGCGCGGCGGCTGTTCTTAATTAGATGGATAGCTTACGCTTATTTATTACGGTATTAGGGAGCTGGAAATAAATAATCGTCCGGATATTGGGTAGGATTTTTGTTTGT
>CAZXJK010000311.1:0-3355 GCA_964640895.1 uncultured Methylomonas sp. | reverse complement strand
ATGACGGACAAAAAAACCAGTAAAGATGGATGATTATTTATTTCCAGGTGCCTAACCCCTATCATCTACGACTGACACATTATGCCTACTGTAGGTACTCTATTAAAACACAACCGTAAATTTACAAATATTCATATTTTTACTTAATTTTTATGCCTAGCTGTACTACACTCAGAGTTTACTACTCGTCATTTAATGAGGTTTTTTCATGGACACAGAACCAGATACTAATACCCAATCAGGCAGCTTGCAAGATGGCATAGCAGCTCCCTATGACTTTACTATTATGGAAATTTTTCGAGAGACCTGGCAGCGTACTAATGGTATAAAAGGCTCCGTGCTTGCTGCTGTCGCCCTTATTTTCATTATCATGATGGTCATTACCGTCACCTTTGCCTTTGCAACAGGCATTGAAAACTTTCAAGACCCTGAATCATTTTCACCCGCTGCTGGAGCATTAAATTTAATTGTCACTCTGGTCAGCTACCCTTTCTTTGCAGGTATCATCATGATGGGTTTACATCGCGCAATTAACGCGCCCGTTAGTTTCAAAATGGCATTTGCCTATTTTAACTACAGTGTACCCATTATTATTGCCAGTATTTGCATGACTATTATGATCATGCTTGGCATGTTTTTGCTGGTGATCCCAGGCGTTTATCTTTCCATTGCCTATATGTTCACCTTATCTTTGGTAGTCGATAAAAATATGGATTTTTGGCAAGCGATGGAAACCTCACGTAAAGCCGTCACCCAACACTGGTTTAAGTTCTTTTTTATCAGTGTGCTCATGGGTATACTTTATATAGTCAGCGTCATTCCTTTTGGCTTAGGACTAATTTGGACTATCCCCATGTTTATTGCTTTACAAGGCGTGTTATACCGCAGAGTTTTTGGCATTTCATCCATCGAATCACCACACAGTGCCACAAAAGTATTTTAAAAATTCACCTGTAGGAGGGGCTTTTAGCCGCAACCAAACAACCCCATATAGTCCGCAATAAAAAGCCCCTGCTATTCCTTTTGTGAAAAAAACCAGATTCAACCATAAACAAGTCCGGCAACTTGCCTTACCCATGATCATGGCCAATATCTCCACGCCACTACTAGGCTTGGTTGATACTGCGGTTATGGGGCATTTAGCCAATGCCAACTTCCTTGCCGCTGTCGCACTAGCAGGGCTAATCTTCAGCTTTCTATTTTGGGGCTTTGGATTCTTACGTATGGGCACCACAGGACTGAGCGCGCAAGCTTTTGGTGCTAATAACAGCTTAGAACTAAAAGCAATACTAGCTCGGGCATTACTACTCGCACTGGCAATTGCCTTAATAATACTCGTCGCGCACCCCGCTATTGCCCAACTCAGTTTTTACCTTATCAACAGCCAACCGCTCATTGAGCAACTGGCACAACAGTATTTTTTTATCCGTATATGGAGTGCGCCTGCAATCCTCTGCCAATATGTTATAGTCGGCTGGTTTTTAGGCATGCAAAATACCCGATCACCCTTATTAATCGTGCTCACTACCAATCTCGCTAATATTGCTTTTGATTTATTGTTTGTGGTGCATTACGGCATGGATACTGATGGGGTCGCGCTCGCATCACTGCTTGCTGAATACCTCGGCTTACTAGTCGGCATTATGGTCTTACGCAAAAATCTCCCCCAAAGCGCGCCATTATCACTCAAGCTTATTTTGCAATTTGATAAAATACGCGCCATGTTGCTGATTAATAGCTACCTATTTGTGCGTACTGTCTGTTTAATTTTCACCTTCAGCTTCTTTACCGTTCAAAGCGAAAAATTAGGCACCGTTGTGTTAGCTGCCAATATTATATTACTTAATTTTCAAACCTTTATGGCCTATGCCTTAGATGGCTTTGCCCATGCAGCCGAAGCATTAATTGGCCGCGCTATCGGCGCAAACAATAAACATCTGTTCCGACAATCCATCAAAACCACCAGTTTATGGGCAGCCCTTATCGCCCTGCTATTTAGCCTAGTGTATGCCTATGTTGGCCAAGATATTATCAATGCCTTAACGCACTTAACTGATGTACGCCAACAAGCCTATTTATACTTACCGTGGCTGGTCGTATTACCTGTCATTTCAGTCTGCAGTTATCTAATGGATGGTGTCTTTATTGGTGCCAACTTAAGCAAGCAAATGCGCAATACCATTATTTTTTCTTTATTTGCAGTCTTTTTACCCACTTGGTATTACACCCAGTTCTTAGGCAGTCATGGACTATGGTTAGCTTTAACAGCTTTTATGCTGTTGCGTAGTTTGCTGATGTTTGTTTATTTTTGGTATTATCAGCGGGGTATACTGAAAAAATAGGCCAGCTATTCCTTAAGCACCAGATCCACAGTACTTTTCTCGCATTTCTTGCATACGTTTTTTTACATCAACAGCCACTTCCAACACCTCTTCTGAAGTCCGCACTTTTTCCCCCATATCCTGCTGTAAAGCCACGATAATGGGCTGTAACGCTTCATTACCCATACTTTCCTGAATAATGGATAACGCTATTTCTGCTGGTAATACTGCTGCGATACCAATTGCCAATGTCATTCTTTCTTCTGCAATAGATTGCTGAGTAGCCTCTTTTACGACAGCCACTAAACATGACTGGTGATAATCTGAAAACGTATTGCCTAGTTTTGAGGTCAGCTGACCTAATGATGCTATTGAAGCAAAAATGTGCTTATTTCCAAAATGAGCGGTATCTAAGTATAACAAAGCACGCTGGCAACCTGATTCAGCTTGACTCCAATTACTCTGACTAATAAATAAGCTTGCTTGGTTAACCATTGCCGCAGCAACCAGCTCAACAATGCCCGCTTCTTCTCTGTTCTGATAACGTTTTATCAAGTCTGCATAAAGGGCTAATGCTTTTTCTGCATCACCTTGCTGACTATAATTTATGGCTTGGTTAAACATTGCCCTAGCAACCTGCTCAACAATTCCAGCTTCTTCTCTGTTCTGGTAACGTTTTATCAAGTCTGCATAAAGGGCTAATGCTTTTTCCGCATCACCTTGCTGACTATAAGTTATGGATTGGCTAATCATTGCACTAGCAACCTGCTCAACAATGCCCGCTTCTTCTTTAGTCTGATAGGATTTAATTATGGATTCATAAGCTACTATTGCTTGATTAAAATCTTTTTGGTTATACAGCGTATTAGCGGCATCAATTTCTAATGCAATAAGTACCAAGTTTTTTTGCTTTTCCAATGGGCTTACTGCATTAATACTATTTTTCTCAGATATATTAGGTACCTTTGTCGCATACGCTAAATCAAGCTTATCTAAAAATAATCTCTCTTCTTTTACCAGCTCGCCTTTATTTA
>CAZXJK010000310.1:0-3377 GCA_964640895.1 uncultured Methylomonas sp. | reverse complement strand
TTAGGCTTAGGATTTGAGTTTGAGCCTGGGCAATTTGTAGAATTGGAAATACCCAATTTAGATTTAATGCGCGCCTACTCTCTCGCCAATACCGCTAATTGGGAAGGCCGTTTAGAGTTCTTAATTCGCTTACAACCCAATGGTAAATTTTCTGAATTCTTGCAAACAGCAGCCGTTGGCCAACATGTGTTGGTACACGCACCATCAGGTGCATTTGTCATCAATAAACAAAGTACCAACCCCCGCTGCTTTATTGCCGGTGGCACAGGATTATCGCCCTTCCTTTCCATGTTAAAACGCACTGCGGAATGGGCTGAAGATCATCCCACACATTTATTTTTAGGTGTCAATAACGAAGCGGAAATATTGTGCCAAGCAGAACTCACCGAGCTGCAACAAAGCTTGCCACAATTAACAGTCGAAATCTGCGTCTGGAAACCGGAAGATAACTGGCAAGGCTTTATCGGCACACCTGTTGATGCTTTCCAGGCTTATCTGGCAAAAAACGGTGCTGACAATGATGTGTATCTTTGTGGGCCGCCTATTTTAGTTGAGGCTTCAACCAATGTTGCCTTAGCAGCTGGGGTACATAAAGATCATATCTATAGTGAGCGCTTTGTTTCTGCGTAATCATATAGCACGCAGGGTAAAAATACTTTACCCTGCGTGCTCTTTCTTACACCTACCACTCAATTTTAACAGGAAAATTCGGCACTAAAATTGAAGCACTCAGCTGTGCCTCAGGGCTAAAAAAATTCAACGCACCACCTTCATTACAAGTCCAAAATTCTTTAGCACCCGCCTCAAAATAAAGGGATTTTTTCTCATCTATTTCACGCTGGCTATTGCTTGCAGAAATAACCTCCACACAAATTTCTGGAGCAACAGAGCATTCTGCTTGCTCTTTGATAATTTGAAATAACGCTAATGAAGCCCAAGCTACATCAGCCACTTTAGTCCCTTTAGATGTTTTGATAGCGCATTCAGGTAATGTTCTGCCAGTTTTTAATAAAGAACGCAAAATAAAGGCAATTTCACCTTGAAAAGCAGAGTGATACACTTTCACAGGCGACATAAGAATTTTCCCATATTCATCAAGCTCAATTTTAAAAGGCAGGTTTTTTAAACTAGGATGTTCACAAACTTCTTGCCACTGCATCTGCTGCACCTGTAGTCGTATTAGTCATTAATAAAAATATAACATTAATTAGGTTACCAAAAAAGTTTTGTTTATTTACTCTTCCGCAAAAAACGCCTCAACATCCTTAATATCTCGCGTCCTGCGCATAGCAGGTATGCTATTTAAAAACATATGCCCATAAGATTTTTTCAATAAGCGCGGATCGCATAACAATAATACCCCACGATCATTCACATCACGTATTAAACGCCCGACCCCTTGTCGTAATGCAATCACTGCAGTCGGTAATTGATATTCAACAAACGGTTTACGCCCTTGCTTTTCCATCGCTTCCAAGCGTGCTTTTAATACGGGATCACCTGGTGATGAAAACGGGAGTTTATCAATAATAACAGTGGATAATGCTTCACCACGCACATCAATACCTTCCCAAAAACTTGAAGTACCTAGTAATACTGCATTGCCTTTTTGTTTAAAGTCATCCAGCAAAATAGCCTTGGGGCGGTCACCTTGTATTAACAGTGGATATTCAATGGCATGTTCTAAAATTTTAGCCGCAGCGCGCAAGGCTCTATGACTGGTAAACAAGAAAAAGGTACGGCCTTTGCTCGCATTAATAACGGGAATAGCTACTTTTACTATCTCATCGACAAAATCGGGCGCATTGGGCTGCGGTAAGCCTTTAGGGTGATAAAACAAAGATTGATTAGGGAAATCAAATGGACTTTCCCAGCTGTAGCTTTTTGGGTTACTGATACCCAAACTGTTAGCAAAATGATCAAACTTATGTGCGACACTCAGTGTTGCCGAAGTAAAAACCCATGAGGCACTGTGCTGCGCCATAAACTGTCTGAATTCGGAGGCAATATCTAACGGGGTAAGGCTCAAAGTAAATGACTGTTTATGGGTTTCAAACCAACGTACCCATTTGCCACTTTTATCTTGCAGTATGGTTTTAAATTGTTCTTCTAGTTGCTCGGCACGCTTGAAACAAGTCTCTAAACCTTTAGTGCGTACCGATGCCAGTTCTAATTGATCTGCCAGTGCTTCTAAGTGCTCTTGCAATCGCAAAAGCCCTTCCATAATCTTAGGGTTATTTTCTATATCTTTCCAATCCCCTCGGGTCATATCCACGCCAAAGGCTAAGCGGGTATCTTTGACTTCATGCTCCAAGTTTTCAGCAGCAACTCGTAAATCAGGCATATCGGTGGCATCTTGGTAATATTCCAGTAAAGCATCTTTAGCTAAATCTGCTATCAGTTTGGAGCCTAATGACATGCCGAGGAAATTAGAAGCAGTATCCGCTAACTGATGCGCTTCATCAATAATCACGACATCAGCATTGGGCAATAATTCACCAAAGCCCGTTTCTCTTATCGACCAATCCGCACACAATAAATGATGGTTAACGACAATCAGGTGCGCATCTTGGGCTTTTTTACGTGCTTTCATTAAAAAACACTCTGTATGTTCAGGACATTCTTGCCCTAAACAGTTTTCCCGGGTAGAAGTGGCTTGTGCCCAGATCGGGTTACTTTCCATGACTTCCGACATATCGGCCACATCACCACTACGGGTACTTTTCGACCATTTTTTAATTTTTGCCAGAGCGGAGGCATCCTCACGACTAAAACCTAAATTGGAATGAATGGCTAATTGCAAACGATAGGTACAAAGATAATTGGCACGACCTTTTAATAATGCAGCCGCAAAAGGCACGGTCATCGCTTGACGAATTAACGGCACATCTTTATTAAATAATTGGTCTTGTAGGTTTTTTGTACCTGTTGAAACAATTACTTTTTTACCCGATAAAATGGCGGGGATCAAATAGGCAAAAGTTTTACCCGTTCCCGTTCCGGCCTCAACAATAACATGCTCTTTATTTTCAATACTTTCCGCAACCGCTTCTGCCATTTCCACCTGTGCTGCTCGCGGCAAATAACCTGGAATAATTTTTGCCAAGGGGCCATCACTTGCAAAAAACGCATGTATTCTTTCAGTACTATCCATTTTGTTCTACTATTGATTCTATTTGTTGTAAACGTTCACCCAGTTCACGACTTTGTAGGGAAAACCTTAAAATATCTTTCGCTGTTAAACGTAAACACGTGACATAGGTTTTGGCGGTAACCGTTGCTGATCGAGTACTATTTTCCAATAACGCGTGTACCCCAATCAAATCGCCTTCAGTAATTTGATTGGCTATTTCCTGCACCCCATGCTCAGTATTAGT
>CAZXJK010000309.1:0-3407 GCA_964640895.1 uncultured Methylomonas sp. | reverse complement strand
CAGATTATCGAAGCTATGCACAAAAATATTTATTGAACTTAACGGCTACTTAAACTGACTACAATATTTAAAAACTGAACATAGTTTACCAATTGCGTACAAAAAACACATGGAATTAAGGGCTGCTAAAAAGGGGACATATGTCCTTATTTTTATGCCCAATAGTGCCTCGAAGCATTTTCCCTCAGCCTGTAATCTATCCCTGCTCTCTAACAATATCTAGCGAACTACAATTAATCACTATTTGTTATAGAGGGTAAAAATTATTTTTATGGCACTGCTCAGCGTACTTATTTAATTGTATGCACGCTAGCTAGTTGCACTTTTATTTATGCTTTGCTCCTTTGAGCGTACAAAGCATATAGAATTTAGATTAAAGGATAGACTTATGAAAAAATTATTTGCAATGGTATGTACATCAATTTTCCTGTTAGCTTCTACTATCAATACACAAGCTGCAACGATTGGGTATGCTGATGTAGTATTGGATTTTTATGATAGTGGTACAGGGCCGGTTGCTGGTCCATATGGAGGTAATAGTGGGTCATACCCTATTGCTGTTGCATTAGATGTGGTGTTGGGAAATAATGAAAATTTCTTATCCTTACCTGCTGGTTCATATGTAACAGTGGGTTTTACGGATGAGACGATTATTGATGGTCCTGGGGATGATTTATTTATTCAAGAAATTGGTGCTGCTAGCGAACTCGCTGATGTTTTTATAAGTTCCGATTTGTTGAATTATATTTTTCTGGGTACTGCTGATGGTGGCGCGACCACATCGTTTGATTTTGCATCCATTGGGTTTAGTGATGCAGTACGAGCTGTAAAAATTGTTGGGCGTGATAATTTAGGAGCCTCTCCAGGGTTTGATGTAGTCTATGTACAAGCTTTACCTGGCAGTATTGGTGCGCCTGCTTCAGCAGGTTCAGTACCTGAATTGCCTGCTGTGTGGTTATTATGTTTTAGTTTACTGGGCTATTTGGCAAAAGGAAAAAAGAAAATGGTAGTTTAGGCGTAAGTATTTAGAGAAGTCCACATAAGCTATAAAAAGGGACATATGTCCCTTTTTATAGACCCCATAGTTCCACGAAATTTAATTTGTTTAATATTAAACTATCTCCAGTGTTTAAAAGCAGCCTAAGCCGTTAATAGACGCTATTATCTTGCTTTTGTTTTAAGCAAGGACTATTAGGCACCTGGAAACACACATCATCCATCTTTACTGGTTTTTTTGTCCGTCATCAGTACTGTAGCAATAGTTACGTAGCCTGCTATGCGCCTATTGCTACAGCACTAATGACAAACAAAAATCCTACCCAAATATTGGATGCTTATTTATTTCCAAGTGCCTTATTTGAAATTGAGAGTTAGATCACAGAATTTTAAGTCTCTTTTGATCTGCTTGTTTTCATCTTTAAGATATACAAAGTTTGTATCTAAATAGGATGAAGCAAATTATTAATTACTACTAAAGGGTAAGCTCATGACTAAGCAACAATTTTTCGCCATCCTAGGTTTAACAGTAAGTGCTGCAATGGTTCCAGCCTCTGCAGAAGTGATTCCTGGTACGGACATCAGTATTCATTTTGAATCAGCACATATTGTAGGCTCTGGGCGGCATTTGAATATGGCACGTATTCCTGTGATCGATATTAATACAGGTAATATAACTTATTTTGATGCTTCATTTAAATTTACACTGATACCAGAAGGTGGGTTAGTCTTCGAGCAGATTACGTCTGCGGCGGTTTCTGCACCTATTTCAGTAGCAAATATTACTCCTGGGATTTATAAGTCATCATCTAATGCTTATTGTTATCAGTTAGAAGGACCAACGGCACTGGACTCTAATCGCTCTGTATATACTTTTAGAGGTGTAATAAATGCTGAGTTAGGGTGCCGAAATAGTGCTGACCCGTTTACAGCGCAAATAGTTTCTGGGGTAGCAACAGGCCACCCTGATATTGGTGAGCGCGATATTGTACCTCACCTAGGTAGTGACTATGTTTATGGCTATATTGCTTCAGGCTCACCATCAACTTATGGGTTAAATCGTGGTTGGGAATCAAACGAATTATTAGGTATTCGTCAGAGTGGACAGCAATTAATTGTTGGTTTATTTAGTGAAGGTGTTGATAGTAATGGTTTGCCAACTGATTTTTCTAGACCTAGAGAAACAGTCATTATGACTAAAGTAAGTGAACAATAGTCTGATTAAACGGGGTAAGTATTAAACCTAAAGCAGGCTAAAGACTGCGCCCCTTGCTATCCCTGACGGGGGCGTAGGCTTTTTTAGTCTGCTGATAGTAGAATAATTAAATTATCCTGTGTGTATTAAGCTGGTAGCTGCAAAAAGCACCCCAGCATTGTATTACATTACTTTAATAGTGTAAGATCACTCCATTTGCTAGTCCTAAAAAGGCCATCGTATGGATATTGATCTTTTTGAAAAAATTCCTTTGTTTGCGGCACTTAATGCTGAACAGCGCAGCGAGTTTGCCCAGCACTTTATCTCACGGCATCACCCGAAAAATACTATTATTATCAATGAAGGTGATGATACCAACTCACTGTTTATCATTTTGCAAGGGCGCGTCAAAGTTTATCTCAATGATGAATCTGGCAAAGAAGTTACTTTAAATGTACAGTCTGCAGGTGAGTATTTTGGTGAAGTATCATTATTAGATGATGGCGCAAGATCGGCTAGTATCATGACCTTGGACGATTGTCACTTTGCGGTTTTGTTGAAGCATGAATTTAGTATGGCCTTAAGCAATAACCCTGAATTATCTTTGACTATTATCCGTGGCTTAACTCAACGTTTGCGTGCTTTGAGCGGTAATGTTCGTAGTTTGGCATTAATGGATGTTTATGGCCGAGTTGCTAGCACTTTAATGGAGTTGGCCAATGAACAGGACGATGGTATCTTGATGATAGAAGATCCGCTAACCTACACTGACTTAGCGAATCGGGTGGGAGCTTCACAAAAAATGGTCGGCAGAATTATGCAAGAGTTAAAAAAGGGCGGTTACATTCGAAAACAAGCTCAGAAAATTATTATTGAACGTAATTTGCCTTCCGCTTGGTAGTTTTCGCAAATATTGGTAGCAGTTAAATGCACACCACTCAGTTGCTTGTTCTTATTCAAAACAAGCGTTGCATTTTTTCTAAAGTGCAATGTACCGACGGTTTATCGCACTCCAATCAATATGTTGCATAAATTTTGCAATATATTCAGCTTTGTTATTTTTGTAATCTAAGTAGTAAGCATGTTCGTAAACATCCAACACCAATAGTGGTGTAGACATCCACAGCACTCCAGTTGCGTGTTTGTCACACACTATATTGTAAAGTTTACCGTTCAGTGAGTGTGTAGCTAGAATTGCCCATCCAGATGCTGATTT
>CAZXJK010000308.1:0-3416 GCA_964640895.1 uncultured Methylomonas sp. | reverse complement strand
GCCTGCTATGCGCCTATTGCTACAGCACTAATGACAAACAAAAATCCTGCCAAAAATTGGATGCTTATTTATTTCCAAGTGCCTTAGGGTGAGCATACTGTGCAGTAATACACAATATTTATGCTTGACGTGTGCTTCCGCAGTCAATGAAATATTGCCTCTATCTTGATAGTCCTAGTGTTTGCGAGTGGGTACTTAGCCCCTCATTACGTCATAAAGATGAGCTATCATAGTTGCAATTATAAAAGGCCCCATATGAAATTCTCTAAAGCTCTGCGCCGTACCACGATCAGTAATCAGTTTAATTTACTGGTAGGTGTCATTTTTTTCTGCGCAGTGATGTTAACGACAGTCATTGGTACCTACTTTAGCATTACCAGTAAGTATGAGCGCTTAGTTGAAAGTAGTCAGGTATTGGCTGATATGCTGGCATTAAATACCGAACAAGCACTTTATAGTGAAGATAATGATGTATTGCAACGACTTACCGATAAATTAAGCCAGATTAAGAGCCTTACTTATGTGCGGTTTTATAATGCGAATAATAAATTATTAGTAGAGCGTAATTATCACGATCCTCATGCGGGGAATATCGTGACTCCAGAAAAAATCACCGATGCTGAAAATCTAAATGCTAAAGATTTTTTGTTACATTTTCCGCAAGACTACATGCTGCATTTCCAAAAAACAGTCACTAGCCATACCCCAAAAAATACAGCAAACAAAATTAACAAGCCTGCTACGATTGGCTTTATTGACTACGGCATAGGCTTACAGAATTTTTATCAACAAATACAATATGCTGTACTAACCGCATTGGTAGCAACACTGTTAATTAGTATATTAGGCTTAGTTTTGGTTGTTACTTTAACGCGACGCATTACTAGCCCTATAGAACGTCTTGCCAATCATGCCAATGCTGTCGCTGCTGGGGATTTGTCGCAATCCTTACGTATTCGAGGTAGTTATGAGATTGATAAACTCAATACTGCGTTTAATGCGATGCTGGATCATTTACGCTCTTATCAAACACAGCAAGCACAACAGCAGCAAGAATTAAAAGATAAAATTAGTGAGCGTACCCAAGGCTTAGAACTAGCAACTGAGCATGCCTATAGCTTAACCGAGCAAGCTGAGTCTTCTAACACAGCAAAGTCACAATTTCTTGCCAATATGAGCCATGAAATTCGTACGCCAATGAATGTTATTCTTGGCTTTACAGAATTATTATTACAGTCCGATTTACAGGCCGAACAACGTCATAAATTAGGATTAATAAATAATGCGGGCAAGTCCTTACTGGAGTTAATTAACCAAGTTTTGGATTTTTCTAAAATAGAAGCAGGTAAGGTAACAGCTGTTAAAGAAAACTTTGACTTACAGTTATCTATTAATCATATGGTAGATCTGTTTACTACGACAGCACATGGAAAAAAGGTCATATTTTGTGTCGATTTTTTACCTAATACCGCGACTTTACTAACGGGAGCGGGGCCGCAGTTAAATCAGATTCTAACCAATTTATTGGCAAATGCATTTAAATTTACTGAGCAAGGCGAGGTAGTACTAAAGGTTCGGCTATTACAGGAAACTAATAAAAGTGTACGTTACCGGTTTAGTATTTCTGACACAGGGTTAGGACTGGCAGAGCACCAGCAACAGCGAATTTTTGACCAGTTTACGCAAGTAGATGACTCATCTAGTCGTAAGTTTGAAGGAACGGGTCTAGGGCTTACTATTTGTAAACAATTAGTACAACTTATGCAAGGTACCCTTGAGGTTGACAGTGTGCTTGGGGAAGGTGCTTGCTTTAATCTGGAACTAGATTTTGAAAAACAACGTGCCTATGCCAGCTCTGAAGTTATTTCTATGCAACAACGGGTTTTAGTGGCTGCTGAGACGAATACTAAAAGCAGTATATTATTAGCACAATTACTCAGTTGTACGGCAAATTGCCACCTGTATACTAAAGAGCGCATACTTGATATTTTGTTGGCAGCGCAGGCAAGTGGTAAACCTTGGCATACCTTGATTATTGAAACGGATAAAGGGGAAGAATTTATCAAGCATTTGCTGCGTAATTTGGCAAATTTTGAAGAATTAAATACTTTGTCTATCGTTATTTGGGGAGAGCAGCCATTTAACTTGGTTTATACAAAAGAAATTGAACGCTTACCACAGCCTTATCATATAGAGCAGTTAGTGAGTGCAGTAGCAGAGACTAGTCATATTGATGTTGCTCAGCAACTGGACTCGCAAAATAATACTTACCCAGATACGCATATTTTAGTAGTAGAAGATAATTTAGTTAATCAGGAGCTAGCTAAACAGATGTTAATAGGGTTGCAGTGCCATGTTAGTTTGGCAGCAAACGGCATAGATGCTTTAGATCAAATCATGAGCAGAGAGCAGCCATATGATTTAATTTTTATGGACTGTCAGATGGCTGTATTAGATGGCTATGGTGCAACGCGTAAACTCCGTAAATATGAGCAAGAGCAAGGTTTGGCACATTGCCCAGTAATTGCTTTAACTGCAGATGCGGTAACAGGCACTCGGCAACGTTGCCTAGAAGCAGGGATGGATGATTATATCAAAAAGCCTTTTGAGCAGCTTGATCTGATCAATGCGCTCAATAATTGGTTAGCACAAAAGCAGCTGACTAATACTCAAGAAATAATTAAGCAAGTGCCTGAGTTGGAAGCACCTGCTGAGGGAGTTTTAGATGAAAAAGCCTTGGATAGAATTAGACGATTGAGTGACTCTGAATTTATTCTAAATAAAATTATTCAGCTTTATTTAAATAACACACCTAAGCAATTAATAGAACTGCAGCTTGCTTTTGATAAACAAGATAAACTAAAAATAAAAGCATTAGCGCACAGCATAAAATCTGCCAGTGCAAATTTAGGAGGCTCAAAGTTAGCAGCAAGCTGCCACCACCTTGAAAAACACGCTGAAAAAATGAACAATAAAAAATTACAGCAACTTATTCAATATATTGAAAAAGAATTTAATTATATGACCACCGCTTTGCAGGCGAAAATGGCATAATTTTATAGTGCTTTGCAAATGGACTTTAATTTAATATATTAATACCTATTAATATATTTATGCATTCCTTGCTCAGGCGCGCCATGCTACCTCACGAAATTCAGGGACTCCTGTCACCTGAATTCGTTCACCTACGCAGCGAATGGGGGATGCCCTGAACGCCCTGCGTCCGTAACGACTGCGCACAAAAGCAGCTCCGTCATGACTACCTCAAATGGCTGGACGGCTATTCGGAATGCAATTCTTGCTCCTCTCGCGTGCTGCTAGCACACGTCGAATCAGCAAATTGCCCTGTCGCCTATCAGGGACTAAAAATCATCACTTCGCTAAGCTCCGTTTCCCTGATTTTCAGCGTATGTTTA
>CAZXJK010000307.1:0-3436 GCA_964640895.1 uncultured Methylomonas sp. | reverse complement strand
TATTAGTGGCATCTCTGGAAAATTTTGGATGATTTAATTTTTCCATTTCCCTAATTCTATTGTTGATATGCAAGTTTCCGTACTATTAGTACATAAGGCAGCCAGTTTTATTAAACATGCTGAATTTCCTATCAAGCCTAAAAAACAAGTTGCCGCAAATGCCTTTGTTGAATATGGTTTTAAAGGTAATCTAAAGACTGAATTTCGAGCTGAAGAAGGAAGGGTGTTATCCCGCTGGGGAGATGCAGGCTGGGGGCATTTAATTACAGAAGGTAAGCATGCTAATCAGTTTAGTGATGAATTGGTTGATGCAGCAGCAGATATGATTCTTAATCGTTGGCAACCAAACCCTTTCCCAACTTGGGTATGTTGTGTACCATCCCTTAACCATACACAATTAGTGCCAAGTTATGCAAAGAGCCTAGCTGTAAAACTTGGATTAACTTATGTGGATATATTCAGAAAGGTAAAAAGCAATGAGCCACAAAAATTTCAGCAAAACCGCTTTCATCAATGCCGCAATTTAGACGGTGCTTTTAAGATAATGACGACTGTGCCGACAGGAGGTGTGTTGCTGGTTGATGATATTGTTGACTCAGGGTGGACTTTAACAGTATTGTCGGCATTATTAAAACAAGCAGGGAGTGGTATGGTTTATCCTTTTGCTTTGGCTTCAACAACGACAAAAGATTAATGGATTTAACAGAAAATACTCAAGTAATATTACTTTTGACGGCTTATTTTTCTAAACCAGTTAAAGGTGCAGTAACGCCTCTTACGCCAACTGAATGGGGAAGGTTTGCAATATGGCTGCACGAAAATAAACTAATGCCTGCTGATTTATTAAGTGCTGACTTAGTTAAATGTTTAGGCACTTGGCAGGATAAAAAAATAAGCATTAGCCGTATAGAAGAATTATTAGCGCGTGGTCATGCTTTAGCACTTGCGATAGAAAAGTGGAGTCGTGCAGGAATTTGGGTATTAACGCGTTCAGATGCTGAGTATCCTGCACAATTGAGGCAGCGACTTAAGCCTAATGCTCCCCCTATCTTCTTTGGGTGTGGAAATATCAAACTTTTAAATAGTAGTGGCATTGCCGTTGTGGGTTCTAGGAATGTAACAGAGGCGGATTTGCAGTTTACTGCTCAGTTGAGCGAAAAAGCAAGTGCAGCATCGAAGGTTGTTATTTCTGGGGGGGGCCAGAGGTGTAGATGCTGCTGCGATGCTGGGATCTTTGCAAGCTGAAGGGCAAGCTATTGGCGTATTGGCTGATAGTTTATTAATAGCCGCTACCGCTCAGAAGTGGCGGAAGGGACTGATGAATAATGATCTGGTTTTAATTTCTCCATTTTATCCTGAGGCAGGGTTTAGTGTTGGGAATGCAATGGCTAGAAATAAATATATTTATTGCTTATCGGAGGCGGCTGTTATTGTGCATTCATGGAAAAAAGGAGGGACTTGGGCAGGTGCTATCGAAAATCTTAAAAAACACTGGGTGCCAGCTTGGGTCAAACCTACGACTGATCATAATGCGGGTAATGCTGAAATAGTTGTCCAAGGTGCAAACTGGTGTGCTGGCATTGAGTCTTTGGATATTGATTCTCTATGTCTGCAAACTATTGTTACTATAGAAAGTAATACGGCAGAGCAAGTGCAAGATCTATTTTCTATAGAAAGTAACCTTGAAAATACTGAAGCAGTTATTAATGAGTTTGGTGCGTAGTGTAGTGATGCTCAGATAAATAACAAGGGCATATTGGCTAGCACGAAATTGAGCTCAAAAGCGGGCAGTGTAGAAGAAAGGAGCCATACTAGTACCGAAGTTACATTGCTTGCCGATATTAAACAACATAATATGGCAGAAAATGATATTGAGGGGTTAGCAGAGCCACCACTATCTCATAGCGAAATTGCTGATGTAATGACTTTTTATCAATTATTTTTACAAAAAATAAACTTAATGACCTTGGATATGCCATTAAGTTTAGATCAAATTATAGAATGTCTGCAATTACAAAAAAGCCAAGTAATCATTTGGTTAAAAAAAGCAGAACTTGAAGGTATTATCCAAAAAATAAACAGGCCCGTTCGTTACCAGTGGATTAGTGAGAAAAATCGCGTTCAACAATTTTCTTTGCCTATGGAATAGTCTGCTTCAATGGTTTTAAAAAAGTATGCACTATAAAATTTGCAATTTGAGTAATATTATTTAAATCAAGGTAAGTAAAGTTTTCAGGTAAAGGAATATCCTCGTCAGCAGCAATGGCGATAATAGTGTCATCCTTTGGGAAGAGTAAAGGGTTATTAAGGCTGGGGCGGTGTAATTCGATTTTTGGAAAGCGTTCGCTTTTAAAGCCTTCCACTAACAGTAAATCGAGTTGGGATTGATCAAAATAGCTTAGTTGCTCGTTTAAATCAGGTTCTTGGGGGGTTGGGAAGTCGGTGATGATCGCGCGTCTATGACTGGATACCAGCATCACCGGGCTTGCGCCTGCTTCACGTAAACGATAACTATCTTTTCCAGGCTTATCAATTTGAAAATTATGGTGGCTGTGCTTTATTAACCCTACTCGTATATTATTTTTTTTTAATAAAGGTATTAGCTGAGTTAATAAGGTAGTTTTGCCCGTACCGCTATAGGCTGCAATGCCTAAGATTGGGATGAGTGCATTTTTCATAAATACTTAAATAGGGGTGAATTAGGGGTAAATTATTAGGGTTTTTACTACAACTATGACTGTGCACAGTATAATAGCGGATAAATTAACATATATTTGCAGGAAAATTCATGAGTAATTTCCTTTTAATTAATAGTGACACCAAAATAAACTTAGATTTAGTACGCTCGTTTCAATATCAAAAAAGTTCTCATTCAGTTTTTATTACCTATAGTGACGGTAACACTGAGAAACATTTTGTCCCTATCGATTTTGACTTTGATAGTGTGAACAATGTGCCGCATGTGAATACTATTATTGCCGAAAAGGATCGTTATATTTTGGTATTCAATGTTGATATTAAGGATAATGACAGCGAGGCAGTCGGTTGGATGGAGCATCACCCAGTTATTGGTTGGGAAAGAATTAATCATAAAACGTTACCCATTACCACGCAATATTTACAGAATAATAATTGTAACAAAAAGCAATATCTTTTGGATTTGAAGGAAGAAACAGTGCGGGAAATTGGAGAGCAATATAGTTTGGAGATTATCCCTATTCAGAAGTTGGATCATGCTGTTTTGAAGGAGGAAATAAGTGAAGACTATGCTGAATATATTCGTAATGTTTTATTAGAGCTTAGTGCCGTTGCAGAATCAGAATAGTTTTGTAGGTTGGATAAGATTTTTTATTGCGCAGCATTAAAAAACGTCATCCGACAGGCTAAGGCACTTGGAAATAAATAAGCATCCAATATTTGGGCAGGATTTTTGTTT
>CAZXJK010000306.1:0-3442 GCA_964640895.1 uncultured Methylomonas sp. | reverse complement strand
ATACTTTTCAATTAATGCCCTCTGACAAGCATATGGTTGGAAAAAATTTAGGTCGGTTAGAACCGACTCCTTCACTGAATTTCCTGAGAGTCAAGCTGTAAAAAATTTAAAAATTGGAAGATCGAGTGATACGCTTTTTCAAACCCACTGCTAATAATCCCCAACCCAACATAGCCAACAAGCCAGGCTCTGGCACGGCCGATAAATTTATTTCATTATCACCAAATTCCTGATAGATTTCCAAAACAGCACGTTCATTAAAATATTCAATGGGAGTAACGTGAGTTGCCTGCAATTCGCTCATATTCATTGCGCTCCACGAGCTAATATTACGCATATTAAAAAAAACATTCCTGTCACCAAAAGCCCAAATATCTCTATAATATGTTTTACCATTTTTGTGGTTTTCCATGTACTTATTACGTTCATCGTAAAAGTCATCTGCACCAATATATTCAGCAGAAAAAACATCCGCATTGATTGGTTTTTTGGCAAACCGAGGCACCTTAAATTGCTGATAATAGCTATGGTTATCCCTCTGAAGTTTATTATATTGCGTATCTAATGTTTTATAAGGTCTAGAACTAGCATTCCATTGCTGAGATACCACAATATCATCAGTTGGGTTTAATGCTGTGGTTACCATGCCTGAAAAAATTTCAACAACAAATAACATACCAACGCCCAGTAAAAGTATTCTATGAATCATTGCTCTCTCCCGTTTAGGTGGCTGTCTCCTAGCACCTGATATACTTGCATTTACCCTAGATAAAGCAATCTATATGCCATAACTAAACACGCATTATATTTCTTTGCCTACAAAAACAAAATATTCACACAAAAACTCATAAGGAACTGATTTAAAATAATTTATTATTTATTAAAGCGACAACACTCCTTTGAATAAAATCTATGTTAAAAACCTGACTTATGCCTCGCGCCGATTATGCTGACAAACATGTCACACTATGGCAGACAATAATGTCATGTCACACAGATTGTCATGACACTATTAGCAAGAACCTGTAAACACTCATTCTCAAAAACTGACCTCTCAGTTTTTTCACTACCCTGCCATCCCGTGACAAGGTATTATCTGAGTACAAAATTAAATAAAGGAAGCTCCATGCAAGAAAAAATGTCTATTACCACCAAAATACTGATTGCCATGGGGATTGGTTTAATACTCGGCAGTCTCTTAAATGGCTTTGCGGCCGATAATGCTTTTGTGCAAACCTACCTTGTACAGGGGCTATTTCATGTTATTGGCAAAATGTTTATTAATTCCTTAAAAATGCTGGTAGTGCCTTTAGTCACTTTCTCATTAATTTGTGGCGTTTGTGGTATCGGTGATGTTGGCATGCTCGGGCGAGTTGGGCTAAAAGCATTTTTGCTGTATATGTTGACTACTGCCATGGCAATTACACTGGCATTAGTGACTGCCATTATTATTGGCCCAGGTAAAGGCCGAGATACCCCGATTATTGAAAGCACAGGTTTTGCTGTAAAGGAGGCTCCTCCCCTAACCGAGGTCTTTATTAATATTGTGCCTAGCAATCCTATTAATGCTTTTGCTAACGGCGATATGTTACAAATTATTTTCTTTGTTATTTTATTTGCAGTAGCCATGTTAACGACTGGGCATACTGGTCAAAGCATCGCAAAAGGTGCTGAAAAAATGAATGAAGTGATGATGAAGGTTGTCACCATCGTGATGGACTTTGCTCCTATTGGCGTTTTTTGTCTAATGGCTAAAACTTTTTCAGAACAAGGCGTAGGACTCATCTTACCTATGATTGGTTATTTTTCTGTGGTCGTTGCCTGCTTATTGATTCATGCCTTTGGTACGTTAAATTTATTGTTAGCAACAATGACCCGCTTGAGTCCGTTAATATTTTTAAAAAAAATGCGCTCAGCACAAATCTTTGCGTTTAGTACCGCCAGTTCCAATGCAACCATTCCAGTTACATTGCAGGCCGTTGAAAACCGTATGGGAGTACACAACTCGATCGCCTCATTTACCGTGCCTTTTGGAGCAACCATTAATATGGACGGTACCGCTATTATGCAAGGCGTAGCCACAGTCTTTATTGCCAATGTATATGGCATTGAGCTGGGCATAACTCAATATTTAACTATTATTGGCATGTCGGTGTTAGCTTCAATTGGTACCGCTGGTGTTCCAGGGGTAGGTTTAATTATGCTGGCAATGGTATTCAACCAAGTAGGCTTGCCCGTTGAAGGCATTGGTTTGATTTTGGGTGTAGACCGATTATTAGATATGATTCGTACTGCCGTTAATGTAACAGGTGATGCCGTAGTGACTTGTATCGTTGCCCACGGTGAAGATGAGCTGGATAAAGATATTTTTGATGACCCCGAAGCAGGTGTTATTACTGAGGTGGTGTTGCCACATAAACATAAGGCTGAACACACAATATAAAGGTATTCTCATTGGCCTGTGGTGCGTAATCTATAGCACAGGCTAATAGAAAAATACCTTCAATAATAAATACCAATACCTAAACAAACCTATTTTGTTTAACGAACAACTGACTATTTTATAAGCTTAAGTCAGCTATCGATAATATTTTATAAACCTCATAAGCTGGCTCCTGATAAGGATGTGCAAGCAACAATGCTCCGACAACTTGCTTAATTAAGCTTTCCGCGCACACCATTTCTACTTTATATTCTGCCAGTGTTGTTATTTTACCCGTGCTACCAATAAAGGGTTCACTGCCTTGCAGAGGCTTGAATTGCCCCTCACCCAACACTTGCCACGCACAGCAATCATAATCACCTATTTTGCCGGCACCTTGATCAAATAAAGCCTGCTTAACCCCTTTCAAGTGCGTGGCAGGCACAAAAAAACATATTTTATACATACTGTAATTGTTGTTGTAAGAATTCAGGAATACGTTGCTCCAACCAATACTCAGGTTGCCAAGGACTATTGCCAGACACGAAACCGACATGTCCTCCAGAACTTGTTATTTCCAGGTTAACAGTAGCAGATAACTCCGCTAACTCTGGCAATACTTCTGGAGTCATAAAGGGGTCATCTTTTGCTTGAATTAAAAGCGTAGGGACGGCAATAGCTTGTAAAAATTGGCGTGAACTAGAGCGACTATAATAATCTTCGACATTGGCAAAATCATATAACTTGGCAATGACCTGATTATCATATTGCCAAAAAGATTTAATATCCTCTAAATCACCAATTTGCTTTAAAATTTCTGCTTCCTCACTTTTTCCTAGTGCTTCAAGGTGTCGTTGTTTTAAGCGCACATAGTCTTTTAATTCGCGCAATAAACTGGCTCGATAGAGCTTAGAAAAGCCTTTATCCAATTTACTGGCACAAGCGCTTAATACTAATGGGACGGATACTGCGGTTGCGGCAAATAAATCAATATTACTCCCCTGCTCCCCTAACCATTTC
>CAZXJK010000305.1:0-3442 GCA_964640895.1 uncultured Methylomonas sp. | reverse complement strand
CTCTAGGCGTTTATTTTACTGGTGTCCCGTCTTAAGTTGGTAGCCACAAATCGTATTCTTTTTAGCAGAGTCACAAGACGATATTACTAATTTTAAAAACTGTACTTTGGCGGAACACGCTAGTGATTTAACGGTTTATGTATTATGTGAAAATGCTATTCAAATACGTGATGCTGTTGCAGAAGTGATGGCACTAGAAAAAATACAAAGAGAGAGCCCTGTCATTAAATCTGATCCTGTTGCGCAACGAGAGCTAAAGGATTGTTTAATGACAGCACAATACACGGAAGATTTATTACTCAGTCAAATGCTGGAGAGCCCAGAGCAAAGCCAATGGGTATGGCGAGGTGAGCAGCTTAAGGTGACGGGTAAGAAAATGTTACAACAGCAATTATCAGCCATACTAGAAAAGGTCTATACTAAAGCCCCCATTATTAAAAATGAACTGATTAATCGCAATAAAACCTCGGCACAAGCGAATTCGGCAAAAAATAAACTGGTCACAGGCTTATTAAATAATATCTTACTTCCCGATTTAGGGTTTGATGCTGATAAATATCCACCTGAAAAATCGATTTATCGAGCACTCTTAAAAGAAACAGGCATTCATGTAAAGAAAGGGGGGTATTGGCAACTAATGCCACCAGCGAATGATAATCCTTATCGCTTATTTCATATCTGGGAAGGTATTGATCATTTTTTAAGTCTAAAAAGATCAGCACAACCGCTCACCGAGTTATACACATACCTACAAAAACCACCTTACGGAGTACAGAAAGGTGTTCTATCATTAATTTTTATTGCTTATTACTTATCTAAGCAACGTACCTTAGCGCTCTATGAGAGTGGAACCTTTTGCTCTCATGTCACCCAAGAGCATTTTGAGATTTTACTGAAGCGTCCTGAGTTGTTCGCCATTGAATCGTTTACTTTTTCAGGCATACAAACCGAACTGTTTAACCAATACTTAGCAAAACTAGTGGGGAAATCACCTGAAAATAGCACTTTACTCGACATCGTTAAGCCATTAGCTAAATTTATTCATAAATTGCCAGCTTATAGCTTAATTACCAAGGACTTAGATGCGCAAGCGATTGCTGTGCGTGATGCTTTTCAAAGTACACAAAGCCCAATGGAATTGCTGTTTTCATGCTTACCGATTGCTTGCGGTTTCCCCCCGTATCAAGATGAATCGGCATTTAATGAGAACAATCCGAGTGACTTTTTAAATGCATTAGTTAGTAACTTAAATATTTTGAATAAAGCTTATGATGGTTTATTAGAAAAAATTAAGCAGCAATTAACCCAAGCATTTGATATTGCAGAATCTATCGATACACAAGCCTTAAGAGAGCAATTAAATCAGCGCTATGCAGGGCTAGAAAAATACACGGTAGATGGCTTGGGGTTGAAAGCCTTTATTATCCGTTTGCAAAATAACAAAGAAAGCGACACTGCTTGGCTAGAGTCTGTTGCTGCTTTTCTAGGTAAAGCCCCCCCCGATAAATGGAAGCAAAATAATGCTAGCCAAGCTGAATACACTTTGGTCGATTTAAGTGAGCGCTTAAAACAACTTGCTACCGTTCATGCTGAACAATTAAATGCTGATGTTGGCAGTAAAGCAACATTAATTCGTATGGTCAGTGAACAGGGAGAAATAAATCAAATCGCTTATATTACTGATGAGTTAAAAGCAGAAGCGAATAAAAAACTTGCCCAGCTTGACCTTAGTCAGGTTGATAAGCAATTAAAGCTGACTATTTTGGCGCAGTTAATGGCAGAGCTTTCGTACGAGGAAACCTTGTAAAGCAGGGATAAAAAACTCATATCTTAGCGACTAAATGTTATATATACTTATAATTTATGCGGTATTTTGTAGGGGGATGGGCATGTTACAAGGTTCAATTTTTGTAAATAATAAAACTCAAGCAGTTCGCTTGCCTGTTGGAGCGCGCTTTGATGACAATGTTAAACGGGTAGTGATTCGGAAGCTTGGTAAAGAACGGGTTCTGAGTCCTCTGGAAAATAGCTGGGATAGTTTCTTTTTAAGTGATGCTAACGTTAGTGATGATTTTTTAGCGGAAAGAGCCGAACAAACTGAATCCATTCGTGAGACATTTTAATGCATGAAATACACGCTTGATACCAATATTGTATTTACGTGATTAAGCATCGCCCTATAGAAGTATTAGCAACATTTAATCAACATGCTGGGCACTTGTGTATTTCTAGTATTACTTTAGCGGAGCTTTTACATGGCGTAGAAAAAAGTGATCGGCCAGAGCATAACTTGCGTCAAGTTGAGAGCTTTGTATCGCGTTTAGATGTTTTGGAGTATGGCAATAAAGCTGCTGAACATTATGGCAATATTCGCGCGGCGTTAGAAAAGCAAGGCCAAATCATTGGCGTTAATGACTTACACATAGCAGGGCATGCACGTAGCGAAAGCCTGATATTAGTGAGCAATAATGTAAAAGAATTTAAGCGAGTCGAGGCGCTACGCTTGGATAACTGGGTATAAAAGTTATACTCACTATTGGGTAATGGATAGAAAATTATTCAGCATTAATGAATAGGAGCATAAAATGTACTTAGATGAGCAAATACAACAGCATGTTCATGCTTTGCCGGTTAATTTAAAAAATGAAGTGTTAGATTTTGTACTTTTTTTAGAGCAGAAACAAACACAACAAGTGGCAAATACAAATAATGCGCAGACGTTTATTAAACCTAATCAACAGCAACAGCAACATTTTGTTGAGAGTTTATTAGACCCAAGCGCCAATAACGAAAAGCTAACACGTTCAGCACAGGCTTATAAAGAAAAGTTGGGAAATAAGTGATAGAAAACAGGGACGTTAAGATTTTTGATAAGAAATGTAATCGGCAAGAATTTGATTGTAACAACGCGGTTTTAAACCGATATTTAAAACAACAAATTACACAGGATATTAAAAGAAACCTAACCGTTGCATATGTGTTAGAAGATCAAGATAGTATCATTGGTTTCTATACCTTGTCAGCGAGCGCAGTTTATATTGGTGACATCACTAGCTCAATAGCTAAAAAGCTGCCTAAATATCCGTTAGTACCTGTTTCTTTATTAGGTCGCTTAGCGATTGACAAGCGGTATCAGGGACAAGGGTTAGGTGATTTATTGTTAATGGATGCTTTATATCGTTGTAAAATTTCAGCTCAGCAAGTGGCTTCATTTGCAGTCGTCGTTGATGCAATAGATGTTAAAGTTACGTCTTTTTACCAAGCGTATGGTTTTGAGTTTTTACTCAATCAACAGCTGTTTTTACCTATGCAAAAAATTGATACGTTATTTTAGTCTTACCACCTTTCAAGTAACATCTGGGAGTTAAAAAAATGATAAAGGAAATGCAATAATGAATGATGAAAAACCAGTACGCCATTTGTTAGGCTTGTCGGGGGGGGG
>CAZXJK010000304.1:0-3452 GCA_964640895.1 uncultured Methylomonas sp. | reverse complement strand
AAGGAGATAGTGCGCCAGCTTAATGGAGGCCATCGGCGGCGCGTGGAAATTGCGCGGGCTTTATTGCACAAACCTAGTGTACTTTTACTTGATGAACCGACCGTTGGGCTGGATGTACCTAGTCGGCAGTCGATAGTACAGCATATACATCAATTAACGGCTGATACCAATTTGGCTGTACTTTGGGCGACTCATTTAATGGATGAAATTCATGCAACAGATCAATTGGCAGTTATGCATCAAGGCATAATGCAGGCACAAGGAACTATGGCCGAGATTAACCAGCAAGTAGGTGTGGATACCATCAATGATGCTTTTTTTAAATTGACTCAAGGATAGACTGAGTGCGTATTATTCATTATTGGTTTGCTTTGTGGGGTATTGTATCTAGGGAATTGCTGCGTTTTGTTAAGCAGAAAGAACGCTTTCTTTCCGCATTGGTCAGGCCGTTGATATGGTTGTTTATTTTTGCGGCAGGATTTCGGGCTGCACTCGGTATTGCCATTATTCCCCCGTATGAGACTTATATACTGTATGAGGTCTATATTACTCCTGGGTTAATTGGCATGATTCAATTGTTTAATGGTATGCAGAGTTCGTTATCTATGGTCTATGATCGTGAAATGGGCAGTATGCGCATATTATTGGTGAGTCCGTTGCCGCGCTGGTTTTTGTTGCTGGCAAAATTATTAGCTGGTGTGTTTGTGTCTATTTTGCAAGTATATGTTTTTTTAGGGATTGCTTGGTTTTATGAAATACAGGCTCCTATTAAAGGTTATTTGTGGGTATTGCCTGCTCTGGTATTGACTGGGCTGATGTTGGGTGCGCTTGGCTTATTATTGTCATCCGTTATCAAGCAATTAGAGAATTTTGCGGGAGTCATGAATTTTGTCATTTTTCCTATGTTTTTTATGTCTACTGCATTGTATCCTTTATGGAAATTGCAGGAAGCAAATGAATGGTTATATAAGTTGGCAGAATATAATCCTTTTTCACAAGCAGTAGAGTTAATACGCTTTGCATTATATGGGCAGTTTAATCAAGAGGCTTGTATCTATACAGTCAGCGCGTTTGCGCTATTTTTGATACTTGCTATCATAGGTTATAATCCATCCAAAGGAATGATGCAGCGAAAAGGTCGATAATTTCGTTTGCATAAAAACAAAATGAGGAATATGTGAGAAACTCTTTTTTTCTGGTGATACCTGAGCAGCAGGTGGATTCGGTGCGCTTGAAATTATACGAAGAAGTTGCCTTGCAACAGTGGATAGAAGAGCTTCCTATAGTTAATCTAGCGTTGTCTACATGTTTAATGCATGATTTTATATTGGAGAGTAATAAATTAATTATGAGTGCGCAGCAGCGCATGAGTTTCTTGGAGTTGGTTAGGTCGCAGTATCTTGTTATTGAAGATGATATGCGTTCAAGGCTAATACGCACTGGTTTTCCTAAGAGCGACAATGAGCAAAAAATTCATAAAATTCTGGTGGAAATAGAGCGAGAATATACTATTGCTTATTGGATGGTGGTTAAGGAGCAAACTAGGCGTAATATTAGTTGGTTTCAAGGGAAAAATGCGGCTCTTGCGATTCAGCGTACCATAAAAGGTCTTAGTAGTATTGTGATTAGTCAATATATCATGAGTTTACCAGTGCCTGAGTGGGTGTGGATTGATATGCATTCTTTGTATACGCTCGGAGTTAGGCTGAAAAAAGAAGCCGCTAAAGTAGAGGGAGTGGCAGGTCTTATTCAGCATGGTAGTACTATTCAGGATAGCTATAAACAAATTATTTTATTAAGTTTAGCTGATCCTACGGGGTTGATGCCTAAAGAAATACAGCAAGTTTATGCGTTTACGGAGGGGCTGACTTCGCTTGTCGCGTTTGAGAAAACTGAGACAAAAGGAGTGGAGTGTCCGTGCGTTATTTTGCAAGATGAAGACTTGTCTGCAAGATTTATTGAAAAGGGCGAATCGCTGAAAGAAAATTTGGTGTTGTATGTAAATTTTAAAAAGCTCTATAAGGAACTTGATAAAAAGGAAAAATTGAAAAATGATATCAATGGCCGTTACGGTAGTATTGAGCTTTCAGGTGGTGCTAATACTTTACCAATAGAGCTATTATTTTACTTGGAGGCTCGGTGGTCTGGAGTTGCTTTGAGTGGGGCAGTGCTCTTTGCGGACCGGTTAAGTCGATACTTTACCATAGGACTAGATTCGGCTTATGAATTACAGTCGGCTACTAGTGTTAGTTTGCATGAGTCGGAAAAAGAACTCCTTGCCGAGTCAAGCTCTAAAACTGAGTTAATGTGTGCTTTTAATGGGTCTGGGAGCTTATCTATTGGGAGTTTGGTTAGCTTTAGAAAAACTAACCAGCCAGAGCATAAGCGTTCAATTGGAGTGGTTAATAAGATTAGTGTGCAAAAAGGCACGGATAAAATTGGATTTGAAATTGCACTTTTAACACAGCGTGCTCATGTAGTTCAGTATGGCATCTTGCCTGAAGATGATGAGAGTAAGAAATATAATGCATTAATTTATGCTCTGAAATCTGAAGGTGCTGAAGAGCGAAGCATATTGATTGTCGAGTCATTTATGCTTAAAGATCTGAGTGTGGTTAGGTTGTACTTAAATGATAAGAATTTTCCAATCGTGTTGAGGGACAGAAAAAACATTGGAGTTGGCTGTTGGCAGTTTGATTGTCGACAATTAGAAGAACAAGTGGTTGCAACAAAGGGCAACAAAGGTTACGATTTCACCTAGTTGCAATAAACAACTAGATTTAATAATAAGAAAAATTAAAAGTGCATTACATAGAGGTGTCGCATGAGTGAAAAAAAATCAACTGACGAAGTCATAGAAGATATTAAAGAAACTGTCGAAGAAGTGGTGGATGCAGTAGAAGAGGTAATTGAAGATACGGTAGATGTAACATTGCCGCCTTTATTGAAATTAAAGCAAGAAAACCCTAAGCTGTTTTTTGGTGGGATTGCAGGCATTGTTGTTGTGTTAGGCATATATTTTATGTCGGGTGGTCGTTCTGAAACTGAAAAAACTCTGCAAACTGCTCTTTCGGTTGGAAGTACCTATACCTTGCAAGCTCCTAACTCAGTAGGTGAGGAGGGATCATTAAAAATTCTAAAAATACCAGGCCAAATGTCTGCATTTGATAATGATGATGATGTTATTTGTAAGGCGCCATCAGGCACGCGAGTAGTCATTAAAAGTTTTCAAGCGGCATTTGGTCAGAAGAACCTTTTTGCCCAAGTTGAGATCCCTAACGAAGTATCTGACTGTCGTGCGGGTGTTAAAGGCTGGACATTATCATCTAACTTAAAATAATTTAGCATTTGATATTGACATAAAGTTAGAAGTCATTATAATAGGTAATTCAAACAGGGCGGGAATAGCTCAGTGGTAGAGCACAACCTTGCCAAGGTTGGGGTCGCGAGTT
>CAZXJK010000303.1:0-3464 GCA_964640895.1 uncultured Methylomonas sp. | reverse complement strand
TATTGCTGAAAAAGGACGCTATATTAAGCTAGAGACAACGCTACAACAGCAAGCTATATTAGTACGAGGAGCCTCTGCAGGGGCTAAATATTTTTTGGAATTCATTCAACAACCACCGGCAACCACTATTCTTGTTCAATATGGATTTTTGTAGTCACTAAATATTTTAGTTGCACAAGTTTATGGCATACTTAATACCATTCAAATATTCCTAAAATAAAGCCAGTTAATTATGCCAGAACTTAAAGATTTAGAAATAGCATTACGTAGCAACACGCCCATCATCGTAATCGAAACCCAAGAAGAGCCCAGAGCGGTTGATTTATTCATTCGTTTTGGAATAAAGCTTAATAGTGCCATTTATTCTGCCGATGCTAAGAATCTGATAGCCAATACTGATGTAGTGATTGATGAGTTATTTCAAACCCAACCGCTGGCAATTGTAATGTCAGAAAAAATGGGTGGGCTTCGGAGCTGGGAAAAAGGGCGAACCGTTGCAGCACATTAGCTCAGAAATTTTAGAATACTAATGGATTGGCAGGCATTCGAGGTTTCCATTAAGCTGGCATTGTTAACCAGCTTAAGCTTGTTACCCATTGGTTTAGCGATTGCTTATTTTCTGGCAAAATCGACCTTTGTTGGTCGCGGGGCTATTGAAGCGATTATTACCTTGCCTTTAGTATTACCACCTACCGTATTAGGTTATTTTTTATTGGTAGGAATGGATAATAATAGTTTTCTGGGCAGCACTTTTATGTCATTAACGGGTGAAACCTTAGCATTTTCTTTTGCGGGTTTATGGTTTGCCTCCCTTATTTATAGCTTACCTTTTGCGGTGCAACCTATTTTACGATCGTTAGAACAGATCGCCCCTGAATTACGTGAAGCAGCATGGTGTAGCGGTTTGTCAAAATGGAAAACCTTTTTTAAAATTGAATTACCATTGGCGTTACCCGGTGTTATTACCGCTATGGTATTAAGCTTTGCACATACTTTGGGCGAGTTTGGCGTGGTTTTGATGATTGGTGGTAATATTGCAGGTGAGACGCGCACCGTTTCTATTGCAATTTATGACAGCGTATTAGCCTTTGAACAGCAACAAGCTCAAACCATGTCACTGATACTATTGCTCATTTCTTTTATTACTATTAGCATAGTTTATACTTTTAACCGCCGTAATTCACGGTCAGTGTTATAGCAATGCTTACGCTTAATTTACAGCAAACAAAGCCAATAACACTTGATGTCGAGTTAACTTGTCAGACAGGTGAGTTACTGGCCTTAGTGGGGCCTTCTGGTGCTGGAAAAACAACAATACTACGTTGTATTGCCGGTTTGCAATCGTCACAGCAAGGTTTTATCGAGTGTAAAGGCAAAATATGGTTTGATAGCTTGCAGGCTAAAAATATGACACCTCAGCAGCGCCGTGTAGGCATGGTTTTCCAAAATTATGCTTTATTTCCACATTTATCGGTCAGTGAAAATATTCAATTTACACTCGATGCCGATCAACAGCCTAACAAACCATCAGTTGGACAACTATTAGAAAAAGTAAACCTAACAGGTCTAGCAGATCGTTATCCTAATCAACTGTCTGGTGGCCAGCAGCAACGTGTGGCGATTGCAAGAGCCTTAGCGCGTCAACCTGAAATTTTATTGCTAGATGAGCCCTTTTCAGCAGTAGATAAAGTAACACGACGAAAATTATATTTGGAGTTGAATGCATTAAGACGCGATCTGGCGATGCCGATGATTTTGGTGACCCATGATTTAGATGAGGCAGCCATGTTAGCCGACCAGATCTGCGTTATTCATCAGGGTAAAACATTGCAACAAGGAACGCCAGATCACGTTTTATATAAACCCAAAAATACCTCGGTAGCAAAACAAGTTGATGCACGCAATGTTACATCGGCCATGCTTATTGATGACAATTCACAGCTCAAGTTGAAATGGCATAATTATGTGTTTACATTGGGTGAAGTTGGTGATTTTAAAGCGAATCAAAATATAAACTGGACTATTTCACCCGCAAAAATACTATTACATCAGCGAGTAAGACCTTCTAGAGGTACGCGTGAAAATCCGGTATCGGGAGTTATTATTAATAAAATGACTTTGCGGGGAATAACAACAATCCAAATGGAAATTGAGCATACTAATCGACAGCAATTGCAAATGGATTTGCCAGAGCATGTGGCTAATCGCAACCAACTGCAAGTAGGTGAGAAAATATCGGTGTCGTTGTTAGCCGATGCAATACATTTAATGGCAGACTAACTGCGTATTACACTGTGACTCCTGTAGAATAGTCGACTTATCTTATTATTTTCATGGCTGAACTACTCGAACAAATCAATAAACGTCGCACGTTTGCGATTATCTCCCACCCCGAGTTAGACGTCTAAGACAAGCAGAGTCACCAAAAGACACTAACTTCATTAAAAACAAAAAATTACATCATGTCTTGGGTTGTCGTATTGACGCCTTATGCCATAGTTTGTCATGCTGAGTCACACGAAATAAGTACAAATTTAAGTTAAAGTCAATATATAGCTAAACTTAACTTCATTTTTGGTTTAGCTTTATGTTGACTTATATGCTTTAACGGTATATATTTAGCTAAACTAATAATGGTTTAAATTATAGGTTAAGGTCATCCGATGGGCATCGAAGTGGTTGTTTTAAAGCAATATCAAAACAAAGTGAACCAAGCTTTAAAACAGTTTGGTGACTATGCAATGCCCTCTTCTGAAGGGTGGCTGAAAACAGTTCGCAAAGCCCTTGGCATGTCAGGCTCGCAATTGGCAAACCGCCTTGGTGTTACCAAGGGGCGGGTTTCACAAGCAGAGTCCGCTGAGCTATCAGGCAGTGCCACGCTTAAAAGTATGCAAAGCATGGCGCAAGCCATGGATTGCCGTTTTGTATATGCGGTCATTCCTGAAAAAGAGATTGAAAGTGTGATCAGGGATCGCGCTCTATTAAAGGCAAAAGAACAGATTAAGGCAGCATCTACACAAATGGCGCTTGAAGCACAAGCGCTTAGCGATGAACAACTTGCCTTTGAAGTTGATCGCCTTGTCTCTGAGATCATCGAGAAAATGCCCTCTGATTTATGGAATGATGAATGAGTAATGAGTTAGTTGAACCAGATGGCGCAACGCCCCTCGACCCTGATGAAAAGGAAGGGCTTCGTTTTAAGCACATTACAAGTAGAGGCGAGCTTGATCAGTTGGAGCAAGCCAATATCGTTGAAGGGTTGCAGTGGCTTAAAAAGCAAAAGAACCCAGATATATTGAGCGAAGGATTTGCGCGCGATTTGCACAAACGGTTATTTGGGCAAGTGTGGAAATGGGCAGGCACATTTCGTAAAACAGAAAAGAACATCGGTGTTGATCCGATCCAGATAGCAATTCAGTTGCGACAGCTATTAGATGATACGCGCTACTGGATAGAGCATGAGA
>CAZXJK010000302.1:0-3492 GCA_964640895.1 uncultured Methylomonas sp. | reverse complement strand
TGCATTATGAGACAAAATATACAAGCCAACTATTTACTAATAATTTACCACAAAAATAGTGCTGCTAGGCTGAGATAGCATTCTGAATATAGCGCACTAACTTTTCTTCGCCATCATCTTCAATCTCTATATAACGCATCCCAATTTCACAGCGATCATTTGCTAGCCGGCGAGAATACAGCACTCGGCATTTGGCAACAATCATACCGCCCCGCCCATGCTCACCTTCAGGCAACATCAAACTCACATCAAACTCAACTGGCCGCCCCGCCTCCACAAAGTCCCCTTGCGGTGTAATCAAATTACGGTCAATAGTACTACACTGCATGCCAAAACCATTATAAGAAACATTCAAAGTTTTGGCACTAAAGCTTTCACCATTATGATTGGTAATATCTACGGCCAAGCCACCGATCACCCTAGGGCTTCTGCGTCTATTTATCTTCATAATCTTATTAATCAAAGCGACACAACAACCAAAACTAGCTTATTGATCATACAAGGCATCACTATCATCCATCGCCCCCGTTTCAGCATATAGCATAGGCAGCCCAGTATTTAACTGTCCAGCCTCCAATACTTCACAGATAACTAACCGATGGTCACCCACTTCAACTTCATGACTCACTTTACAATCAAAATAAGCCAAGCTTTCTTGTAAAATAGGTGCTCCCGTTTTAGCCGCTTGCCACTGCCCAATAGCCATTTTATCTTGTATACCAGATTGTCCAAAATGAGCGGCAAAGTTCATTTGCTGTTTATTTAAGACATTAATGCTACACACTCCTCCTCGCTTTAACAACTGATATGAGTGGTGTTCGGGATTAATACTAATTGCCAGTAAAACGGGCAAAAAAGAAACCTGCATGACCCATGCCGCTGTAAAAGCGTGCGTTTGCTCACCATCAGCAACACCGACAACATAAACACCCTGAGTGATATATTTTAATAATTGATCTAATTCAGCCATGACTAGTCCACTAAATCGATACGCATAGATAAATCTATCGCCAATATATTTTTAGTTAAAGCCCCAATAGAAATATAGTCGACCCCCGTTTCTGCAATCTCTCTAATATTTCTTAACGAAATATTGCCCGACGCTTCCAAGGCAACCTTCCCCGCTACCAACTTAACGGCTATCAACAATTGTGGCACTGTAAAGTTATCAAGCATAATCCTATCTGGTTGCGCAGCAATTGCTTGCTGCAATTCATCCATAGATTCAACTTCAACCTCTAAAATAGTATCACTAAGTTGCCGTGCAATCACTACAGCCTCGGCAATACTACCCGCTGCCATAATGTGATTCTCTTTAATTAAAATACCATCATAAAGGCCGATGCGATGATTGTAACACCCCCCACAAACAACGGCATATTTCTGCGCATCGCGCAAACCAGGGATAGTCTTACGTGTATCTAAAACCTTACAGCCCGTACCTGCCACAGCTTCAGCATATTTATGTGCCTGTGTTGCGGTAGCAGAAAGTGTTTGTAATAAATTTAACGCGAGTCGCTCTCCCGTTAATAAGGGGCGCGCCAAACCACTTAAGGTACAAAGCAATTCATTAGCTTGCACCCATTGACCTTCTGTGACTAACCAATTTATTTCAATATCAGGCTGCAATGCTTTAAAAACGGCAGTAAACCACTCTTGTCCACAGCACAGCATCGCTTCACGGGTAATCACTTTGGCACTAGCAGACTTCGTTGCTGAAACAATAGCAGCAGTAATATCACCACTGCCAATATCTTCGGCAAGAAAAGCTTGAATATCTATTGGTTTGGAATAAGACATACTTTATTCTTAAATCATCTAACAGTGAATATGGGCTAAGGGTTTTATAAAATTCCCAGACCGAGGTATTGGGATATAGTTTATGTCTGCAATTTATTAATGACTACACTGAATACCTGTGCATCATAATGACGTTTTAAAGTTGAATCCGTTGGGCATACCGACATAGCCTCTTCCGCTTCTGCAACGGCTTGCTGTATAAAGTGTCGCTTTAATACTGCCTCCTCAGGCATACTGTTTATGGTATTTTTAACAGCTACTTCAACGACTACAGGTACACCTTGCATCACTTCAGCTACAGGAGCATCTACACTACTTACTTGCACAGACTCATTTTGTAGAAAATGACGACGCAATGTTGAGTCCTCAGGGAAATCTGCGACACCACTAGGCTTATTCGCCATCGCATTTTGTAAATAATGTCGTCTTAAAGTCGAATCTTGCGGAATGCCATTGGCAGTTTGTGCATAAAGTAACCGCATCATGCTTGTCTCAGTGACTTTCACTGGCTCTGCAACTGGCTTATCATCTTTCTGCTCAGCCACACTTTCAGTTGCAACGGACTCATTAACTTCTGGCTGCTCAGCAGTACTTTCATTACGGAATTGCATATAAAACCACGCAGCAGCAACGACCACAACAAGCAAAATAATTTCAAACATAGCTTATATCCTTTAGATTTTATCTGTATTGTATTATCTGAATGGGCGAGGATTTAATAATACCTGCAAGTATGGACACAGAATTTTGGCTTCACAGTCGCGTTAGGAAAACAGGCGCATAGTAGGCTACGCAACTGTTTTTCTAGTACGACTGTGGAGTCAAAAAGTAAGTCAGACTCGAATATTATTGAATTCTCGTTCCTAATTATTAACGGAACAGCTTAGCTTCAGTTAAACAAAGCTCCATAACGCTCTCAAAAACTCTGCAAGCATTATTCCATATAATGTAGCAGATGATAATAGATATTTTACAATGCTTCATATCTTGCGACCTTCACTCTCCTTATGAAAATCAAAAATCATTGGCTAAGCTCTACACATATCGTTAAATCACCTAATTATGATGCGCGCACGGTAGAACAAAAACTATCTTTAATCGTCATTCATTGCATCAGCTTACCTGAAGGGAAATTTAGTACACCTTATATAGAACAACTATTTACCAATCAACTCAATAGCCAAAGTCACCCTAGTTTTGCCAAAATTTGCCACTTAGAAGTCTCTAGCCATATTTTAATAAATCGTACTGGCAGCATTACTCAATTTGTTGCCTTTAATAAGAGAGCATGGCATGCTGGCATATCAGAATATCAAGGGCATTCAAAATGTAATGATTTCTCTATTGGTATTGAATTAGAAGGCACTGATTACCTCCCCTATACGAAAATACAATACACCCAGCTTGCCGTATTGATTCAATCACTCATCCAGACTTACCCAACTCTTAGCCTTGAACATATCACAGGACATAGCGACATTGCCCCTATACGCAAAACCGACCCTGGTGAATTTTTTGATTGGAAGTACCTGCATACACTTTTCGGTAATGGGTCGAATCTGTAGTTTTCTTGTATGATTATAATTTATGACATGCTATCAAGAAATTCACTGCCCTTATTGCGACAGTTCTAAAATAATGGTACTGGGCTATAACCATTCCTTGCCTGAAAAAATAGCATAATTTTCTAAA
>CAZXJK010000301.1:0-3519 GCA_964640895.1 uncultured Methylomonas sp. | reverse complement strand
CTGAATTTTACTTTCTTTGCCTTTCCCCCTTCTTGCTTCTCACTTTAGTCTTAGAAATTCCAACTCAAATATTATTTTTGTGAATCACTCTTTATTTTGCCAATAACTTAGCTTTTATAATATATTTTAGTTACAATCATTGTCTTAAATGAGTAAGTAGTGATTTTTTAGGTTTTACTTTAAACTTCATTAACTTACGCATAGAATGAGTGGATTATATATTACAAGTTAAACCACTCAATGATAAGGAACTGCAATCTTACCCTGTATCAACACGACTTTAGGACATAACTCTAAGATGCAAAAATCAAGTACTCTACCATTTTCATTAGAAACAAGCTCCATTTCTAGCTGGATAGATACGCTTCCTTTAAGCCAGCCTGTGCAAGCAGTTAATGATATTTATTCGGTACTTAGAACACTAAGCAAACACCCCAAAGAATATCAACAGCATATTGAGCCTATTCTTAATGAAATAGCTCCTATTGCTATTAAGCTCAGCATGGAGTTGGAAAATTTATTTTGCTCAGGATCAGGTAATTTAGATGCAAAAAAACGTAAAATTGCACGCCTAAGTATTAGTTCACTTCGTCACCACACTTTACTTTATTTCCACCTTAGCCACTTCGTAGCTAAGGAGAATCTTGGCTTGTGCATTAGTCGTTGCCTACAAATAAGTAATCTATGTTTAAAGCAATGCGCTTTGATTTATGACACACCATCCCGAGAACTATGGGAAGTAACAGGAAAGCTCTATAATCTAGCAGGTAGTAAGGGGTTGTTTGATATTTCATTTAATGAGCCATTAGCTATTTTTAAAGAACAATCTAATATTATTAATAATATAAAAACTGCTCTTTTATTTAGCCTTTGCCAACCAAATTATTTAAAGCAAAGTGAAATTTCTGCCCTATTTTCTTTATTAGTTAAGCATGCTGATCAACTTGCATTTTCTAACCTATACTCAACAAGTTGCTTATATTACTGGAATTATGAGCAGCCCAATAATATACAAGTTATCACGCCTAATAGTAGAACAAATTCTAGTACTATTTTTTTAGATACCAAGCTAATTGAAGCAATACTACAAACCAATAACTTAAACTTCGTTGTTAATAAATTAACAAGACAACAAAGCTTTATTCCCAGCTTAGCAAAAGCACCGCCTAAAAAAGCAACAGCTTCTTATGGATTTACTAATATCATAAGTTTTTTAGAACAGCATGTGCAAGTTACTAATATTCATAAATCATCAAAACGCACACTTAGTACCGCTGACTCATTAGAACTACAACCTATTGATATTGACACTGAAAACAAAATAATCAAAACAGTCGTCGCAGATGATATTTGGCAGCGCGATAAAGAAACAGAATTAAAAACATGTAGTGTAATAATAAAAAATAGTACTAACCTAGGGTTTTCATTGATTGAATTAAAATCTTTCTCAGGAAAAACAGAAGAATTACTTATTAGCTTTGACGGCAAAAATAAACCACTTATAAATATTATAAGAAGTGTTGATACCCCCAATATTAATAAAAATTACCAGCTACTTATCGAAAACTTCAGTTCTAATAATGAAGTCGTATCAGTGACTAACCAGCACTACCAATGCAAAGCAATACTCTGCAAAATCACTGATGATTTAACATTCCTGCTTATTTCACCTAAATTTAAATTTACTACGGGATCCACTGTCGACCTAGACAATGAATCGGTCATATTATCAAAGCTATTAGAAAGTACAGCAGACTTTATTTTATATCAGCTAGCCTGATTGCTAATACCATGAGGCACATGAGCAGTAGAAACATGCGGTGCTGTAGCCTCGCAATGTTTTTTTTGGTCATCAAAAAAGATATCTGCTCCAAAGGCAGTTAAAAAGGCTTGCTTTGGCATTCCGCCTAAAAATAAGGCCTCATCAATTCGAATATCCCACTTACGCAAAGTCCGAACCACCCGTTCATGTGCAGGTGCTGACCTTGCAGTTACTAAAGCAGTACGGATAGGCGAATTATCCTCTGTAAATTGAGACTGTATGCACTGCAATGCTTCTAAAAAACCTTTAAATGGCCCTCCCATTAAAGGAATCCTTGCTGCACTTTTTTCATTTTCAGTGAAAGCAGCTAAGCCTTGCTGCTGATAAATGCGTTCTGACTGGTCTGAAAATAAGACAGCATCGCCATCAAAAGCAATACGCAACTGCTCTATATCAGATGGCCGTTGCACACCTGATAAAATAGTAGCCGCTGCATAACCTGAAGCTAATGCATTACTAACATCATCAGCATTCGCTGATAAAAATAAATGCGCTCCAAAGGCAGGAATATAACCATAAGGGGAAATGCCACTGGTAAAGGCAGCCCGAGTGATATCTAAACTATAATGTTCAATAGAATTAAAAATTCGCAAACCAGTATCAGCACTATTCTGCGACAACAAAATTACTTCAACTAATGGCTGTTCATTTTTCATTTCCACATTAATGGCCAAAAGTTTACGCACCAACTCGTAACCAAAACCTGGCTCTAAAACATCATCTTCATGTTCAATTTGATAAGCGCAGTACGCTTCTTTGCCTTGTGTTTCAAAAATATGATGAGAATCATCCAGATTAAACAATGCCCTAGATGAAACTGCAACGACTAATTTACCCGTAAATTCCATTACATTGTCAATGTATCCATCAAGTCAATCATAAATTCCATTTCCTCATCATCAACCACTTCCCACTGTTGGAAGTTAAGGCTCTCCAGCACTCCCTTACCTTTTACATCGTTATGCATATTCACTAATATATTAGTCATATTTTCACGTTGTTCTAGAAGTCTAGGGCCTATCATAAGTGAGTGATGTATAACGCTAATCTGACTACGTACCAAGATACGTAATTGCTTTTTGATCATATTAGATAAATCATCATATGCTTCAGCAAGAAATATACCTACATCTGCTTCATTTTTTAATAAATGCTTGGCAACCAAAACATAGGTATCACTGTCTATTATTTCAACATTACTTGCATCAAGGTCACCAGGCTCAAGCATGATCATCCCCATCATATGCACATCGGGATCCTCAGTAACGGCCACCCGAACACCTGCCTGTAAATGTGCAACATCTTCAACATGGTTATCAGCATGTACGGCAACAATCGCCTCATCAGACTCACCTACAGGCTTTACCAATGGTTTAAAACCTTTTTCTCGAACCAGCATTGCTGCATCGAATGGGTTAGCATAAATCAGGTCAACATTATCCACCTTAATAGCTTCACGCTGATCATGAAAATCATTATACATTTCCAAGTGGATCGCTGAGTCCGTCTGATGCTGTAACCAAGTATTAAAAATATACCAGCCAGATATATGATCTGGCGTAAAGTCAGGACTAACCGTAAATTGAAAAGACATTAAAATACTCCCGCGTTAAAACAAAGTAGGGTAAAGCTTGATACATTCTTCAACTTTAGCTCTAGAAGGCTTGCGTCGTACGGAGGTATAACCCGCTACTTCC
>CAZXJK010000300.1:0-3543 GCA_964640895.1 uncultured Methylomonas sp. | reverse complement strand
TCCAGAAAATATAAAAAATATAAACAAAAAACTTAAGCATATGTTTTATATGTATGTTTTCGAGCCGATACTATTTTTTTTTGTTAAATCATTTTTTTTGATGGACAGTAGTCATTTCAATGATATAAAATTTGTACCACTTGAGGGATTTAAGTAAAAAACAACAGGGAAATGGGGAAGTAAAAATAGACTTAACAAATAAAAATAATAAATAAGTTTATATAATGGATACGACGCATTTAATAATAAAAATAATAAAGTAATAAAAACTAAAAACCCGCTTTATGCGGGTTTTTTATTGCCTGAATGATTGATACTTCACACGACTGCGTGAAGTATCAATATAAATGACTAAAGTGCTAATTTAACCCCCACCCACCCTGCTCTAGGTGCGCTCACACCCACAAAGCGAGTACTCTTCTCATCTATCCCCATATTTTCTAATGCCTCTCCAGTCTCGCCATACAGGCCGAAATTATTGTATTTAGCTCCAAAGACATTATTTAAGCGTCCAAATATAGAGAAATGTTTATTAAAGCGATATTCAGTCTGCAAATTCACTACAGTAAAGTCATTAAGCGGTGCATCTAAATTCGCCTCATCACCCCGTAAAAATTGCTCACCATTAAAAATCAAGTTCATACCAATGGTCCAACTGTCAATAACATCCACATCAGTGGCAAACTTAACGATATGCTGTGGAATACTCGGTATATGATCACCCGAACTGACTTGAATATCACCATTGTCGGCTGCATGTGGGTGATTCGGACTCTGCGCTGTGTACGGCGTTAAAAATCTTGCATCAATATACGAGTAATTTAACGATATGCGCCAACGCTCAAAAAGGGCAGTCGATAGACCTAACTCTACGCCTTGGCGACGCGTTTTTCCAACATTAGCAAAATAGCCTGCACTATTCGCGTTACCCGCACTTTGGAAGATAATATCATTATGATTGGTGGTATTAAAATAACCAGCATTCCATTGAATTTTTCCCTCTAAAAGGTTATTAAAACGGCCTCTAAAACCTACTTCCCAAGTTTTGGCAACGACTTGCTCTAGCGGTGGATCAGCAATAAATGCATTCGGCAACTTACAAGGATCATCTGGATCAGCACAACTTAACTCCATAGGTGTTGGTACTCGTGATGATTCACTATAGCCACTATAAAAATTAATAGCGGGCATAAACGCATACGTCAATCCTGCGGCAGAATGAAATCGATCAAATTTATGCTTACCATTAAGTGAAGTGCCATAACGATCTCGCATGTCAATTTCCACATGGTTATAACGCCCTGACACATTCACCGCGAGCTGCTCAGTCACATTAAAAACTTCAGCGAAAAATAGTCCAAATGAATGTGTCGTCGTATCTAAGCGTACTCGCGACTCATTATCTAAAATACCTGACCCTGCTACACCACGATCATCCGTTAACGAACCCAATTCAGTATCAGCGCTATAATTTATTTTACTCAAATCATAACTTACTCCAATAACAAACTTGTTGGCATGTCCCCAAAGTGCTTGATTAAAAGCACTTTGCAATCCAAAACCAAAAGTCCATTGCTTAGTTAATGAAGTATTGAGTGTACCACCCTCCACATCATCAGTTGCCAGAATAAGGTTACCGTTTACATCTTCAAGAATTTCATCTTCATCTTCTTCACACAGAAACCCTTCTGCATCATCACACTCTTCAAACTCACTACCATCACCATTTAGCGTATCAATATTATTACGCCGGTAATACATATTCCCAGCCAACTCAATATCATCATTGAGCCACAAGTTACCATCTAGGCCAGCCATAAAAAAATTATTGCTGGTTTTATCAGGTTTGGTAAAAATAGCACTACGATTTATTGCCTCTAACTCGACCGGAATCGCTCCATTACCGATTAAGCGATTATCAGCACCTGCAAGTGTCAAGTTCAACTGCCCTGCATCACCACGCCAACTAAAAGTCCCTAAGCCATTAAATACCTGACTTTCCGAGTCATCACGCCAACCATTTTCTTGGAAATGTTGTAGATCAATAAAATAGGCAAACTCGCCATTATTCCAGCCACTGATCAGCTCTTCATTATGTCGCCCCCATGATCCACCACTCACTGTTAAGCTGTGCTCAGGTGCTGTAAAACCCGTTTTAGTTTTCAGTGAAATTGCTCCACCCAAACTATTCAAACCATAAGCAGGGTTAGATCCCCCTTGTAAACTCATGGTATCAACAGCACCTTTAGGGATCAAATCCCAATGTACGGAATCACCAAAAGGTTCATTAAAGCGAATACCATTTACGTACACCGATAAGCCTTGCGGCAAACCCATTAGTGGCGAAATGGTAAAACCGCGATACTGTACATCAGGTTGCATGGGGTTATTTTGTGCATCATTGATGGTCACACTGCCCATATGTTGGTTCATATAATCCGCTATTGATATGCTTTGCGCCTTCCTTAATTGCTCGGAGGTCATTAATTGCACGTTTGCGGGGATTTTTTCTAGGGCTATCCCTGCACCTAGAGGGGTGGTATTAACAATACTGAGATCTTCCAGTTCGATAGGTTGTTCTGTTGATGTCGTATTATCAGATGCTTGTACGCTTCCTGTACTGAGCAAAGCTAAAGCACCACAATGAAAAATTACTTTGTACATGTCATGTGAAAAATGATTAATTACAAAAATGAGAATTTTAGACTTTATAGCAGACTAAGACTATAGGACTTTTTCCTGATTTTGTATTATCTCTAACAATATTGTCTTAGCAACATGCGATATAACAGCACATTTTAAAATTCAAACTGTCATAGTTCTGTCATATTCAGTTCATATAATTCCCAACAGATTACAAATAACTGGAATTAAAAAATGATACCTAATAAATCTGTTTTATCTCTTGTTGTGAGCTCACTCTTTGCTATCAGTACCGTAACAACTGTACAAGCACGCGAACAAATTAAAATTGTGGGTTCATCAACTGTTTACCCATTTTCTAGCTCAGTTGCTGAAGAATTTGGCGCAACCACAAACAACCCAACACCTGTTGTTGAATCAACGGGGTCGGGTGGTGGTATGAAATTATTCTGTAAAGGTAATGATTTAAATACACCTGATATTACTAATGCTTCACGCCGCATGAAAGCAAAAGAATTCGAAATGTGTGCGAAAAATGGGGTAACGGATATTACTGAAGCCGTCATCGGTTTTGATGGTATTGCCATTGCACAAAACAAAAATAGCCCGCCCTTATTACTGACCAAAAAACAGCTATTATTAGCCGTTGCCGAAGAAGTCCCAGCTAAAGACGGTAAAAGCTTAGTTAGAAATCCATATAAAAAATGGAATGAAATTGATGCTAGCCTGCCTAATAGGGAAATCATTATCTACGGCCCTCCCACCAGCTCAGGTACTCGTGATGCCTTTGAAGATATGATCATGAAAGCGCAAACGAAGAAAATGGATGTTTACACCGGGTGTGATTACAGGCGCGCCATGCTACCTCACGAAATTCAGGGACTCCTGTCACCTGAATTC
>CAZXJK010000299.1:0-3553 GCA_964640895.1 uncultured Methylomonas sp. | reverse complement strand
TAGCGCGCTGTCCTTTTCATGAAGAAAAAACACCAAGCTTTGCAGTAACGCGAAGTAAGCAGCTTTATCATTGCTTTGGATGTGGTGCGGGTGGTAATGCCATTAGTTTTTTAATGGACTATAGTCACTTACATTTTGTTGAAGCCGTTGAGGACTTGGCAGACTTTGTTGGGTTGGTAGTGCCTAGAGAGTTAGGCGGGTATCAGCCTAAAAAAAATAATACTGCAGAAATCTTTCAGCTACTTGAGCAAGCGGCCAGTTTTTATGTGGAACAATTAAGGGGCGCTGATACGGCTAAACCTGCTGTTGATTATCTTAAATCGCGTGGGCTTAGTGGCGAAGTGGCGCGTGAGTTTCAATTGGGTTTTGCGCCAAATAACTGGGAGCTGATTAAGCGTTTTGGTAAACAGCAACTCATTGATGCTGGTTTTCCATTGTCTCAGGCAGGCAATGTTTATGATCGTTTTCGTGGGCGAATTGTCTTTCCTATTCGAGATAAGCGTGGGCGAGTACTGGGATTTGGTGGGCGAGTCTTGGATAGCTCTTTGCCTAAATACTTGAACTCACCTGAGACAGATGTATTTCATAAAAATCGTGAAGTTTATGGTTTGTATGAATTATTGGCCAAGAACGCTAAGCCAGAGCGTATTGTTGTTGTTGAAGGCTATATGGATGTGATTGCATTAGCTCAGTTTGGTCTGGGTTATGTGGTGGCTACCTTAGGAACGGCAACTTCTAAAGAACATTTTGAGTTATTATTTCGATTTAGTTCTGAAATCGTACTTTGCTTTGATGGTGATAAGGCGGGGCGGGCTGCTTCGTGGCGGGCTATAGAGGCGGCACTTCCAAGTCTGCGTGATGGTCGGCAAGTTAAGATTATGGAATTGCCTGATAGTGTGGATCCTGATGACTTGGTAAGGGAGCAAGGGTTGGCAGGGTTTGAGCAATGTGTAATGAGTGCACAAACATTATCTGATTATTTTTTTCAGCGTTTAACCCAGAGTTTGAATTTAAACGATATGGAAGGTCGTGCAAGCTTGGTAAGCAAGGCGCGAGGTTATTTGCAAAAGATACCAAATGGTATTTTTCAAGAGCTAATGATGGCTAAGCTAAAGGAATTAGCTAAAGTAGATACATTGGATTTTTTAGAAAATCCAGCTACACTTAAAAATCTGAGGTATAAGCGGAAGCAAGAGGATGTAACGCTTTCGCCTGCAAGGATTGCTGTTTCTTTGTTATTGCAAAACCCTGGTTTGATTGAGGTACTGGAGCAAAGAGAAATAAATTGGACGCATTTGGCAATGCCTGGAATGGATTTGCTAAAAAAATTAGTTGAAATAATTACTCAGCACCCCAATATTAATTTGCCTAGATTAATGGAGTGCTTTAGAGGGCAGAAAGAAGAGAAATATATAGGAATCATGATGAATCATGACTTTTTTATCTCAGGTGATGAGTTGAAAGAGGAATTTTCGGGTGCTATTGATAGATTGATTAGTCAAGGGGAAGATCTTCGTCTTGAAGAGTTAATTGCAAAGGAGAGGGCTAGCGGTTTGAGTGACTATGAGCAAAAGGAATTGTTACATATGTTGGCAAGTCGTAAGTAAAACAAATTTTCTATATCCGATGTTGGGGTATTAGTGTTTTAAGAGTAAAAAATGAATCAAGAACAGCAACAGTCTCAACTTAAACAATTAATTGCAAAAGGCAAAGCGCAAGGTTATCTAACTTATGCGGAGGTCAATGATCACTTGCCCAATGATATTGTAGATCCTGAGCAAATTGAAGATATTATCAGCATGATTAATGACCTAGGGATTAAGGTTCATGAGACTGTGCCTGAGGATAATGAAGATTTATCTAATAATGAGGTCACTACGGATGATGATGATGCAGAGGAGGTTGCGGCATTAGCATCGATTGATAGTGAGTTCGGACGTACTACTGACCCAGTTAGAATGTATATGCGAGAAATGGGCTCGGTAGGCTTGTTGACTAGAGCAGAAGAGTTGGCGATTGCACGTAGAATAGAAGAAGGGCTGCGTCAAGTAGTGCGTGCACTTTCCCGTTCAAAGATTGTTGTTGAGACATTGTTTTCTGATTTTGCCACTGTTGGTGAAGAAAATGGCTTGCGTGTCACTGATGTTTTGACTGCTTTTATAGATTTGAATGAGCCAGAATATGATGATTCAAGAGTTGCAGTTGTTGCAGGTGCCGATAGTGACGACGATGACGATGAGATAGTTGAGCCGACTGGGATAACCATAGAAGAGGCGCAAGAAAAAATTGCAGGTATACAAAAAGCATACCAACAAGTTGAGGTGGCACTTAAAAAGAAAGGTTATCGTGATGAAAAAACTGAGCAGGCCATGGACGAACTTGCAGACCGATTTTTGGAAATTAAGTGGGCACCGCAGTATTTTAAAAAGCAAGTAGTGCTGCTTCATGCTGTGACTGCAAACGTTCGCAAGCACGAAAGGTTGCTTTTGGATGTTTGTGTTAGGCAAGCTAAGATAACACGTAAAGATTTTATTGAAAATTTTGTTGGCAAAGAAAGTGATCCGAAATGGCTTTCTGGGCGTATGCGCAAAGATGATGAGTCTGCTTTAATCTTAAAAAGTAAAGATAAGGTCATAAAAAAAGCACAAGCTCAATTAGGTCTGGCTGAAGAGGATAATGGCTTGCCCATTGTTGATATTAAGGATGTTAGTCGACGAGTTTCAATTGGTGAGGCGAAAGCTAGGCGTGCTAAAAAAGATATGATTGAGGCCAATTTAAGGTTGGTTATTTCAATTGCCAAAAAATATACAAACCGTGGTTTACAGTTTTTGGATTTGATTCAAGAAGGTAATATTGGGTTAATGAAGGCTGTTGATAAGTTTGAATACCGTCGTGGTTATAAGTTTTCTACTTATGCAACATGGTGGATTCGTCAGGCAATTACGCGCTCAATTGCGGATCAAGCCAGAACTATTCGTATTCCTGTGCATATGATTGAGACGATTAATAAATTGAATCGTATCTCTAGACAGATTATGCAAGAAAAGGGTAGAGAAGCAACGCCAGAAGAGTTGTCTGAGCTTATGGAAATGCCAGAAGATAAAGTGCGTAAAGTGCTTAAGATTGCTAAAGAGCCTATTTCAATGGAGACTCCTATTGGTGATGATGAAGATTCACATTTGGGTGATTTCATTGAAGATTCTAAGATGCTTTCTCCAGTGGAATCTGCTACAATTGAAGGGTTAAAGGAGTCGACTCAAAATGTATTGGCTGGCTTGACTGCCAGAGAGTCGAAAGTATTACGTATGCGTTTTGGTATTAATATGAATACCGATCATACTTTAGAAGAAGTGGGTAAGCAGTTTGATGTTACTCGTGAGCGTATTAGACAAATTGAGGCAAAGGCTTTGCGCAAGTTGCGCCATCCTTCGCGTTCAGATCAGTTGCGTTGCTTTTTAGATGCAGAATAACGATCATACTAATACATTAAGCTTATAGTTTTAGGGCCCTTAGCTCAGTTGGTTAGAGCATCCGACTCATAATCGGCAGGTCC